>DAOURZ010000003.1 GCA_030627475.1 Deltaproteobacteria bacterium
CGTGGACGAAATAACTTTCGCGGGGCAGCAGGCGCACAGATTTGGGTCGCCTGTCAACGAACAATGCACTTGTTGACCCATCGGCTTGCTACGGATTTTAATTGCATAAGTTCATCGTCTTGATAAATATTAAAATTATCCTTGAATAATTCAGGATGCAAAACATCTGTTTTACTAAATTGCTGCAAAGCATAAAGCTTTGAGCCGTTAATTAGCTGAGATATACTTTCAACAGTTTTTTCATCTACAAGCGACTTTATGCATGTAGTCCTGAATTCATAATCAATTTCTGACTCCATTATAATCCGGATACTTGAAAGTATGTTATCAGGACTGCAATCATCTTTTATTAGAGAAAAATAATTTAAAATGGTGGTCTTTATATCCATTGCAATATAGTTTATAAGACCTTCCTTAATGAGTCTTTTTATTACTTCAGGTCTGCTTCCGTTTGTATCCAGCTTAACGGGATACCCTATAAGCCGAATTTTTTCACAAAACGATATAAGGCCCTTTTGCAGGGTTGGCTCACCCCCTGAAATAACAACTCCGTCCAAAAACCCTTTGCGATTTTCAAGAAAATCATAAATCAGGTCTTCGCTCAAAAAGGCAGGGCCATGTGACCTGCCTTTCGCAAGTTCAGGATTGTGGCAATAAGGACAGTCAAAGTTGCATCCTGAAAGAAAAATAACGCAGCTTATTTTTCCTGGATAATCAATTAAAGAGCTCTTATGTAATCCACCTATAATCATAAATCTACCAGGTTATTTTTTATTGAGCCACTACGGGTTATACCTTAAATGTTTTTCTTGAATTAAACTCCGCCTGTTTTCCGTTATTCCATTGTTTTACCGGCCTTAAATAGCCCACAACTCTCGAATAGATTTCGGTCTCTTCATCACAGATCGAACATTTTTCCTGTTTGCCATTCAGATATCCATGAGACGGGCATATACTAAAGGTCGGTGTCAGCGTAAAATAAGGCAAACGGAAATTAGTTACTACTTTTTTGATGAGCCCTTTTAATGCCTCTATGTCATTTACCAGTTCACCAAGAAAAATATGAAGTACTGTCCCGCCTGTATATTTTACCTGAAGTTCATCCTGAAGCATAAGTGTTTCGTAAATATCATCCGTATAATTTACCGGAAGCTGGGTTGAGTTTGTATAGTATGGAGCAGCTCCTTTTTGGTAATCTTCTTCGTTTGCGCAAATGATTTCAGGAAATTGTTTTTTATCAAGCATGGAGAGGCGATAGGATGTTCCTTCTGCCGGTGTTGCTTCAAGATTAAACATATCTCCTGTTTTCTCCTGCATCTCTGAAATCATGCTGCGTATAAAATCCATTACTTTAAGTGAAAATTTCTGCCCTGCATCACTGGCAATATCTTCTCCAATAAAATTTAAACATGCCTCGTTCATGCCTATAATTCCAATTGTAGAGAAATGATTTTTCCAATACAGGCCAGAGCCTTGTTTGACTTCTCTTAAATAAAACTTCGAATAAGGATAAAGATTTTTGTCGGTAAACTTTTCAAGTATTTTCCTCTTTATTGAAAGGCTGGCAACGGCAAGCTGAAATTTCTTTTTTAAATTATCAAAAAATTCATCTTCGTTTTTTGCAATATACCCTATCCTTGGCATGTTTAGGGTCACAACTCCGATTGAGCCGGTCAGCGGATTTGCTCCAAAAAGGCCACCTCCTCTTTTTAACAGTTCCCTGTTATCAAGGCGCAAGCGGCAACACATAGACCTTGCATCTTCCGGCGACATGTCTGAATTAACAAAATTTGAAAAATATGGAATGCCGTATTTGCCTGTCATCTTCCATATCATCTCAAGATTAGGATTATCCCAGTCAAAATCCTTGGTGATGTTATATGTTGGTATGGGAAATGTAAAAACCCTGCCCCTGGCATCACCTTCCATCATTACTTCGGCAAATGCATTGTTGAGCATATTGATTTCCGGCTGAAAATCGGAATATGTCTCGTCGCACTCTTTGCCTCCAAGGATTACCGGTTGGTCCTTCAAGGTTGAAGGTGCGTAAAGATCCATGGTAATATTTGTAAAAGGTGTCTGGAAACCCACTCGTGTAGGGATGTTAATGTTAAAAACAAATTCCTGAAGAGCTTGCTTCACGTCAACATAGTCTAAATTATCGTAACGCACAAATGGAGCAAGAAGGGTATCGAAATTGGAAATAGCCTGGGCTCCTGCGGCTTCACCCTGGAGTGTGTAAAAAAAGTTTACGATCTGGCCAAGAGCTGATCTCAGATGTTTCGGAGGTGCGCTTTCTACTTTACCCTCAACACCCTTGAAACCCTGGACTAGCAGATCATGCAAATCCCATCCAACGCAATATACCGACAGAAGGCTAAGATCGTGTATATGAATATCACCATTTTTATGAGCAAATCTGATCTCAGGTGGATAAATACTGTTTAACCAGTACTCTGATGTTATATCTGATGAGATATAATTATTGAGCCCTTGAAGGGAATAGCACATATTGCTGTTTTCCTTGATCTTCCAGTCAAGTTTCTGAATGTAGTCTTCAACAAGACCAACATTTGCTTTGGTTACAAAATTTCTTATCTGCGAATGCTGCTCCCGGTATAAGATATAAGCCTTGGCGGTTTTATAAAACGGAGAATCAAGCAATATCCTCTCAACTATATCCTGTATTTCTTCCACCTCCGGAATAGAACCAAGGCGAAGCGCATGTGCTAATGTCAGTACTCTTAATGTGAGTTTTTTTGCTTCTTTTTCATCAAATTCTTCGTTTGCCTTGCCTGCCTTATAAATAGCGGCCGTAATTTTTGTAGAATCAAACTCAACTACCATTCCGTTACGTTTTTTTATTGTTTCAAACAATTGTACCACCTGTTCAGATTTGTTTATAGGTTGATTGAATTATGTAACTAAAAAGCCTTACAACACAAGATGTTGATGTTTGTCAAGAATTTATTACAAGATATTGTATTACCGATAGGATAAAAACACCCTAACTTACGGTTTCTATTTCCTGATTTTATCCAATACAAAATTATATAGGAACGTGGACGAAATTATTTCGTCCACGTTCCTTAATATAATCAATATCACTTTTTTGTATTGCGCCTCGTCTCATATAATGTTTAGGAATATGGACAAATTAACTTCCGGAGAAATAAAATATGCCCCTTGACCAAAATCCCTTATTCAGAAAAGTAATATTGCCATGGTATGACGCTGAAAAAGTATGTTTTACAGTTATTTTATTTATGTTTGTTATATTTCTGTTTGGTATTGTCGGTATCGCTGAAGTGCTTGAAAAAATAGAGTATAACGAATATCTTTGGGTACCTGTCCTTCTTGTAGCAATGAGCGCATGGGTAATAGCCTCTATTTCAATACGCCTGATAAAAAGATATACTCATTCTTAAGCCTTCCACCTTCAATCCCCCCCTGTTATCTGCTTAACTCTTTTGAGCGTCTTGCGGCTGCCTCAATGGCCTCTATTATATTTTGTTTAACTCTATTTTTTTCCAAAATCCTAAAAGCTGCTTCAGTAGTACCACCGGGAGAAGTCACGTTTCTACGAAGAATTTCAGGCGATTCATTGCTTTTTTTCATGAGTTTAAGGGCACCCTGTATAGTTGCAACTGTCAGCATGGCGGCCTTATCCGGCTCCAGCCCGACTTTGACACCTCCCTCTATCATAGCTTCAACAATATAAAAAACATATGCTGGCCCTGATCCGGAAAGAGCAGTCACTGCATCCAAATCTTCTTCTTTAAATTCAATTACTTTGCCGATAGCCTTTAGAATGATCTTTATTGTTTTCATATCTTCCGGTCCGGCATATTTATTGGCGCTCATTCCGGATATTCCTGCCAGAACCAGGGCTGGCGTATTTGGCATTACTCTTATTATCGGCAATTTTTCTCTGGATTCATTATCAAGAGAATTGTAAAGCAAATCTTCAATTTTACGCAAAGGAATTCCTGCCGCAATAGAAATAACTATCTTTCGATCCGGTATCCGGTAGCCTTCATGCCTGGAGATTTGTGAAAGAACCTGATATATATGCTGAGGTTTTACAGCAATAACTACGATCTCACATTCTGAAAAAACCTTGAAATTATCTTTCATTACAGAAATGCCATAATTCTTATTAAGACTATCAAGCCGCTTTTCACTTATATCGCTTGTATAAATCATTGATGGAGAAAAAATTTCGGTCCGGATAAGAGCGCCAACAAAAGCTTCTCCCATGTTTCCGGCACCAATAAAACCAATTTTCCTGTTAATTTTCGACATATTGCCTCCTTAACCGTGAACCGTTATATATTATAGCTGCACATAAAAATCAGGTTGTAACGATTGTACCTTTAATGTGTCAATGCTTTTACATGAAATATCTTGACTTAGGAACGTGGACGAAATAACTTCCACAAACAGGCACACAGATTTGGGTCGAATCTGACCAATCCCAGATCGCAAAAGTTGAAGGAATTACGAGCTATTTCAAAATTTTTGTGCTTTTAGATCGGGCAAAGATGGCCTGATGCTGTGATGCATAGTTGTGGAAGTTATTTCGTCCACGTTCCTTATAACAAAATAAGAGGCCTGCGGTTATGTATGTAATTGGATATTTATTCATGGCAATTGCAAAAATTCTTGATATTGTGTTACTTCTATTCATGTGGATTATTATAGGAAGAGCAATACTATCCTGGGTCAGTCCGGATCCCTTCAATCCTATTGTTCGTTTTATCAATAATGTTACCGAACCTGTTTTATATCGCATTCGTGCATTAATACCCGTTAATTTCGGAGGTATGGATTTCTCTCCGATTATTGTCCTGCTTGGAGTGATGTTCTTGCGAAGCTTTGTAGTAAACAGCTTGATGAGACTATCTGCTAATTTATTATGATATATGGTGAGATATAATGAAAACCACACCACTTGATATTCAACAACAGCAGTTCAAAGTTAAATTTAGAGGATTTGATATTCATGAGGTAGATAAATTCCTTGAACAAATGGCCGACACTTTTGCTTCATTGCGGCAGGAAAACGAGAACCTGCATGAAAAAGTTAGAAGGCTGAAGCTTGAAAGCCATGGGTATAAGGAACGCGAAGAAACCTTTAAGCGTGCTATGCTTAATTCTCAAAAAGTTCTTGAGCAGATGAAAGAAAATGCTCGGAAATCGGCTGAATTAATCATAGCTGACGCAGAGGTCAGAGCGGAAAAGATACTCAACAGAGCACATAACAGACTGGCACAGTTGCATGAAGATATAGTTGAGCTTAAAAGACAGCGCTTGCAAATCGAAGTTCAAATCAGCTCTGTAATAGAGGCTCATTCAAAACTTCTTGAAATAGGAAAAGAAAGTATGGAAAGGTCGGATGAAGATGACTCCAAATTAAAATTACTAAAAAAATCCTGACAGTTCAGGCCGTTATAAAAGCAATATTCACCGGAGTCGCAAATGGCAAAAATAGATGCGTTTTTCAAGTTGATGAATGATCAGGGTGCTTCAGATCTTCATCTTGTTGCAGGCCAACCACCCGCACTCAGAATAATGGGTGATATAGAAAGGGTCAAATATAAGGTACTGGATACTGATGAGCTGAAAGCCATGCTCTATGAGATTGCGCCCGAAGACAAAGTCAAAACATTTGAAGAAACCGGAGATGTTGACTTTGGCTATGAAATACCCGGCCTTGCAAGATACCGGGCAAATTTCTTTATGCAGAGAAATGGCGCTGCAGCAGTTTTTAGGGAAATTCCAGCTACAATATTGACCGCTGAACAGCTTGGCCTTCCCCCTGTAATACCTAGACTGGCATCACTTCCAAGAGGTCTTGTCGTAGTAACAGGTCCTACAGGCAGCGGCAAATCAACTACCCTGGCAGCCATAATTGATGTGGCAAATCATAGCCGTAAGGATCATATCATTACTGTCGAAGATCCGGTCGAATTTGTTCATGAAAGCAAGACCTGTATTGTAAACCACCGTGAGATCGGTCTTCATACCAAATCATTTAGCGCAGCCCTGCGCGGCGCTCTGCGTGAGGATCCTGACATTATTCTGGTCGGTGAAATGAGGGATCTTGAAACTATATCACTTGCCATAGAAGCTGCATCTACAGGACATCTTGTTTTCGGCACATTACATACTTCCAGCGCTGCTAAAACAGTTGATCGTATCATTGAGGTCTTTCCTGCAGGCGAACAGTCACAGATACGTTCCACGCTTTCTGACGGACTCAGAGCTATCGTAGCACAAGTACTGTTTAAAAGAATTGACAAGAGGGGGCGTTGTGCTGCTCTTGAAATATTGATTGCAAATCCTGCGGTCAGAAATCTGATAAGAGAAGCAAAAACCTATCAGATTCCTTCAATGATTCAAACAGGAAAGAAATACGGCATGCAGCTTCTTGATGACGCTATAATGGAAATGTGTAAAAAAAGGATGATAAGTCCTGAAGAAGCTTACTCCAAAGCTAATGACAAATCAAAATTCAGGTCGCTATTAAAGACCCCGCCTGCAGACTTTACTGAAGCATAAGGATAGACATTTCAGATAAATAATTTCACTGCGTTATCGGTCGGACTTATCGAAGTCCTCCCTCTGGCCTTGTGAAATGAATTATCTGAAAGTCTATAGTTAGGTTCGCTATGAAAAAACAGGAAATTGATCATATACTGACAAAAATGCTTGATGCATCAGGCAATGTCTCGGACATTAACATCACTGCCGGCAAGCCGTTTCAGGTAGAAAGTTCAGGTGAGCTTATCGGAGTAAAAATAGATCCTCCTTTTCATGAACTCACACCGTTTCAGACTGAAATTTTCGCTCTGAACCTGATCAATCGGGACAAACGTCTTACAGATATTCTTCTGAGAGAGGGATCATGCGATTTGTCTTATGAACTTCCAGGCAAAACACGTTTCAGGGTAAATATCTTTTCCCGGCAAAGCAACTACTCTATTGTCCTCAGAAAACTCGAAAGCAAAATTCCAACATGCAAAGAACTGGCGCTTCCCGAAGCATTTTATAAGATGGCCCAGGAAAAAAACGGAATTATTCTGGTAACAGGTTCCACTGGAAGCGGAAAATCTACTTCTCTGGCCGGAGTACTTAATGAAATAAACGAAAGCAAATCAGTCCATATATTAACGCTCGAAGACCCTGTAGAATTTCAACACCCGCAAAAAAAGGCTACTTTCAACCAGAGGGAGATGGGAACCGATTTCGATAGTTTTGCCAATGGGTTAAGGGCCGCTCTCCGCCAGGCTCCAAAGGTAATACTGGTCGGCGAAATGCGTGACAGGGAAACTGTTGAGATTGGCCTCAGCGCGGCCGAAACAGGCCATCTGGTATTAAGTACCCTGCACACAGTGGACGCTGGGCAAACTATTAATCGCATTCTTGGTATGTTCAATACCGAGGAAGAGAAACAAATTCGCATCCGGCTTGCCGATACTGTCCGCTGGATCGTGTGCCAGAGACTTCTTCCCAAAATAGGAGGTAGTCGCGTGGCAGCCTTTGAAATCATGGGATCCAACCTCAGGACTAAAGATACGATTTTGAACGGAGAATCCGAGGGAAAAACATTTTACGAAATAATACAAGCAGGAAAAGCCTTTGGTATGCTCACTTTTGATGATTATATCGTAAATCTGTACAAAAAAAGCCACATTACCGAAGATACAGCTATGGCCTATGCTTCCCGTAAAGGTGTAGTTGGCCGTGGAATCGACTCGTTAAAAAGTGCTCGAGGCGAGACTACCACCGATATCGAAAAACTGGAAGTGGACAGGAATTATAGAAAATAAGGAACAGGGACAAATATTATGGAAGTTATATGCAAACAGTGTGAGAGTAAATTCAGAATTCCGGATGAAAAGATCCCGCAAGGAAAAGCCTTTTCGTTAACCTGCCCGAAGTGCAATAATAAAATTTCCATAGACACTCGTCCTGCTGTTTCTTCATCGCACGAAAAAACCCCTGCCGTATCCGCCGAATCACAACCCGGCATGGAAAAGACAATCTTCGACGAGGTGGTTTCCAGCAATTACGACGCTTCCGAAAAGCCTTTTGATTTTGTGGAAGAGGGTACGGAAACAGCTCTTTTGTGTGAACCTGACCCGGCCATCAGAGCCAGGATCAAAATGGCTTTGAATAAGATGGAATATACTATCACAGAACCAAAGTCGGCTGTTGAAACTCTCAAGCAGATGCGCTTTCATGTTTTTGAACTGGTGGTGCTAAACGAATTGTTCGACACTCAGGATCCTGACAAAAATAATCTCCTTAAATACATAGCTCAACTTACTATGAACACGAGACGAAACATCTTTTTGGCCATTGTCACCAACCGATTTCGCACCATGGATAGCATGATGGCCTTCAACAAAAGTGCTAATATCATTGTCAACGTAAATAATGTTGATGAAATGCAAAAGATCCTCACGCGCAGCATAGCCGATAATACTGCATTTTATCACGTATTTAAAGAGTCGCTAGCTAAAACCGGCAATGTCTGATCCCGTCCTTTATAGCACTTTTCGTATATAATACGCAACCCTTCAAGCGTCAGTGTGGGCTCAAGCTTTTCTATACTGTCACAAACATCAGCTATAAGATTTGATAAACCTCCGGTGGCAATCACCTTGGGAGCAGAACCCATTTCAATCTTCATCCGCCTTACTATTCCATCCACCAGACCTGAATATCCATAAATAATACCGGATTTTATGCTGCTTGTCGTATCTTTACCTATAACTTTTTCCGGGTGAGAAAATATTTCGACTCTTGGAAGTCTGGATGCCTTTAAGAACAGCGCTTCAGCAGAAATCATAATTCCGGGACATATTGCGCCACCGAGATATTCACCATTTGTTGAGACTGCATCAAAGGTAGTTGCTGTGCCAAAATCAATTACAATCAGGCTGGTTTTATATTTTTCAAATGCAGCAACCGAATTGGCAATTCTGTCAGCCCCCACCTCATCAGAATTTTTGTAAAGTATCGGCATTATATTGATAGATCTGGCATCTACCCATAATGGACTCTGCTCCAGGTATTTATGGCAAAAAGAATCAAGAATTCTTACCAGGGGCGGGACAACGCAGGATATGACAACGTTGCTTATATCTTTAGATTTTATATCGCTTCCGCTAAACAAACTGACCGCAATAATATTAAACTCATCTTCCGTTATTGTATTTACAGTTCTTATTTGCCAGTTTCCGGCCAGTTTCCGGCCATTGTAAATACCGATTACGGTGTTTGTATTTCCGACATCTATAACAAGAAGCATTGTAATCAGGGTTTAGGGGTTTTAGGGTTACAATTTATAATTTCTCATAATCTCATAAACAGACGCTTCTGATTTTATCAATTATTGCCGATGTTAAACGTGCTTTGGCAACGTCATGAACCCTTACAATATGAGCACCGTTTAAAACCGCAACGGCAATTGCTGCCTGAGTTCCTGTTTCAAGTTCCAACATTTCAAGCCTGGTATCACCGCCTTGGCTGCCCTCAAGAACATTTCGAATAAATGATTTTCTTGAAGGCCCGATCAAAACAGGATTATTCAGAGTTTTAAATTTATCTATATGCTTAATTATAAGAAAATTATGTTCGACTGTTTTGCCGAAACCAATTCCGGGATCTATAATTATTTTAGACCTTGCAATTCCATTTTTTGAAGCTCTGTCAATTGCTTTTTTAAAAAATTTCCTGATCTCTTTTATAAGATGATCATAGTGTGGAGCAATCTGCATTGTTTCAGGAGTACCCTTCATGTGCATGATGACTACCGGCACTTCATATTTTGCTGCAATGCCCGTCATGTCAGGGTCTTTGTACATAGCGCTTATATCGTTGATCATAGAAGCGCCGGATTCAATAGCCTGTTTCGCTATACTTGCCTTTGTTGTATCAATTGAAATGGGAATTGATACACGTTTTGCAAGCTTTTCAATAACCGGCAAAACACGCCTGCCTTCTTCTTTAATAGATACAGGCTCGGAAAACGGCTTTGTGGATTCACCTCCTATGTCAATTATATCAGCGCCTGCCTCAGCCAGTTTTTCACCATGAGCCACTGCTGCATCACATGAAAAAAAAAGGCCTCCATCTGAAAAAGAATCGGGAGTCACATTTAAAATTCCCATAATACACGTACGATTACCAAGTGAAAGACTATGCGAACCCCATGAAAGTTTATATGATTTGCAACTGTTCAATAAGCCCTTACCCCTTGTCCTTGGCAGCCTTATCCTTGGCCTTGGCCTTGGCCTCAGGCCCCAGCACTATATCCGGTCTCATGGAACGAATCAGATCATCAAGCGCATCTCCTTTGACAGTTTCTTTTTCAAGCAGAAGTTCTGACAATTTATGGAGGATATCTATATTCTCATTCAAAATTTCTTTTGCATGTTTGTATGCATTCTTTATGAGAATAGTTATTTCTTCATCAATTTTTTTCGCTGTTTCTTCGGAATAATCTCTTGCGTGTGATATTTCACGACCCAGAAAAATCTGTTCTTCACCCTTGCCGTAAGAAAGCGGTCCCAGTTTTTCACTCATGCCCCATGTCCGCACCATTTGCTGAGCAAGATCCGTAGCCTGTTTGATATCGTTGGCTGCTCCTGTGCTTATACGGTTAAAAACAATTTCTTCTGCAACTCTTCCTCCAAAAGAAACGGTCAAATCGTTTTCCAGTTGATCCTTAAATTTAAAATCTCTCTCTTCCGGTAAAAACCAGGTAATGCCTGCGGCACGGCCCCTTGGAATAATTGTAATTTTGTTAACCGCATCAGCTCCAGGCAGAAAACGAGATACAAGAGCGTGGCCGCCTTCGTGATATGCCGTTACTTTCCTGTCCTCTTCCCTTATTACTTTGGATTTGCGCTCAAGCCCCATGTAAACCTTGTCTTTTGCATCTTCAAAGTCAGCCATATCAACCTTGTCTTTATCTCTTTTAGCACCAAGCAAAGCAGCTTCATTGACAAGATTTTCCAGATCGGCTCCGGAAAAGCCCGGTGTTCCTCTTGCAAGAATACCTACTGACACATCGTCTGCAATTGGTATTTTTTTCATGTGAACTGTGAAAATTTCTTCGCGCCCTTTAATATCCGGCAATGCAACAACGACCTGTCGATCAAAACGGCCGGGACGCAATAGAGCCGGGTCAAGAACATCCGGCCTGTTTGTAGCAGATATTAATATGACGCCTTCGTTTGATTCAAATCCATCCATCTCAACGAGAAGTTGATTTAAAGTTTGCTCTCTTTCGTCATGCCCTCCACCGAGACCTGCCCCTCTATGCCTTCCAACAGCATCTATTTCATCAATAAAGATAATGCACGGAGCGTTCTTTTTACCCTGGGCAAAAAGATCCCTTACACGCGATGCACCTACTCCGACAAACATCTCAACAAAATCAGAACCGCTTATACTAAAAAAAGGCACATCGGCTTCGCCGGCAATAGCTCGCGCCAAAAGGGTTTTTCCTGTACCCGGCGATCCCATAAGAAGAACCCCTTTAGGTATTCGTCCGCCAAGACGTGTAAACTTTTTGGGGTCTTTAAGAAAATCAACAATCTCTCCCAATTCTTCCTTTGCTTCATCAATTCCGGCAACATCAACAAACGTTACCTTCTGCGACTGGTCTGACTGCAGACGAGCACGACTCTTCCCAAATGAAAGCGCCTTGCCGCCACCGGTCTGCATCTGGCGCATAAAAAATATCCAGACTCCTATAAGTACAAGCATGGGAAGCCATGAAGCAAGAAGAGATATATACCAGGGCGACTCTGACGGTGGTTTTGCATTAATAGCAATGCCCTTGTTCCTGAGCATCTTGATAAGATCACTGTCCTGAGGCGCAAACACCTTAAAATGATTATGGTTTATATCTGTTACAAAAAGTTCCTGACCTTGAATAACGACTTCTTCAATTTGCTCCGCATCAACCATTGCAAGAAATTCCGTGTAATTAATCTTTCCTTCAACCGGTTGCTGCTGCTGATTAAAAAGATTATAAAGCATTATCATCATTAGCGTAATGACAAGCCATAAAGCGATATTCTTATAAAATGGGTTCAAAAGATATTTCCTCCAAAAATTTAAAAATTAGGTAATCGTGAACCATAAACCTGAATAGTTATCTCATATTAATCATAATTAAATACTTAGGCAAGAGAAACTTCCACTTTAAGTATATTTTCTGTTGATTGTTTTACTTTAAAGCAATCATCTATTCTGTAGCCCACAACCCATATTATTTTCTCCTGACTAAGCAGTATCGGGCATCTATCACGTTGAATTCTTGTAATCTTATTATTAATAAAATATTTTTTTACCTTCTGTGTACCGGACATGCCAAAAGGTTGAAACCTGTCACCAGGTCGAACGTTTCTTACAACCAAAGGGAAACAAAGTTTATCCATATCAAAAAAAGCAACATTATGTCCGGTACGATAAATATCAGACAGATTTTTAATATTGATCTCAAAAAAATTTATCTTTAAACCCAATTCCTTAATTAATAATGAATTGGGAGATATCTCCTCTTTAAAGCCAGCCTCCGGTTTTAATATCCTGTATTCAAATGAAAGTTTATTTTTATCACTTGATTCCTTATGCAGATCACGCAATGCTCCCTTTTCTCTTAAAAAGGTAATAATATCTCCATCTCGTTTAATCCGGATACGATCGGGAAGGTCGATATAACCTGAAGCAGGTCCGCTATTTAAAAGGGAAATAATTGAATCTATGTGTGAAAAGCTAATGCGCCTCAAATTTCCTTTTATTTCTGCAATCGCTTTTCTTATAATTCTTCTCCGGGCTGCAATATGTAATTCATTAATTGAAAATATTGAAAGAGCAACTGAATTATTCTCAGCAGTTAGAACAAATTTGTTAAACATGGAATTTATTAAATCATCTACCCATTCCTCTTCAGAACTTACAATTGATGCAAAACGGTTAATAGTTTCCACTATCTTTTTATTATAAGAAGATTTTAAATGTGGTATTAAACGATGACGTATTCTGTTCCTGAGATATCTCTCGTCAAAATTAGATTTGTCTAAAACAAACTTTAATTCATTAATCGTCAGAAATTCAAGTATTTCGGATTTGGTTAATTTCATTAAAGGACGAATAATTTTCCCGTCCCTTACTGGTGGAATTCCTGAAATACCAAGTGGACCACTTCCCCGCAATAAATGCATTATTACAAGCTCTGCGTTATCATCTGCATTATGACCAAGAGCAATCTTGTTAAATATGTATTTCTCTGCGACACTTTCAAAAAATCTATAGCGAACAATTCTTGCTGCTTCTTCTAAAGATAACTTTTTTTCATGTCGATATTTATTGACATCTTCCTTTTTAATATAACAAGGCAAATCAAATTTGCGTGCAAGGAATGCAACAAACTCAGCATCATCGTCTGAATCTTTTTGCCTGAGGCAGTGATTTAAGTGAGCGACACCGACTCTAAGGGAAAATCGTTGAGCCAATGAGAGTATAATATAAAGCAGAGCGACAGAATCAGGCCCGCCTGACACACAGACCAGGACTGAATCCCCTGGCTCAATCATACTGTATGCCCTGATGGTTCCTTCTACAGTCTTTATCAATCTGTTTTTGTAATCTTTACTTGTAAAAATTATTTCGTTCACGTTCCTAATATAATTCATAATTAATATTTTTCAAATTATTATAGCTGTTTCCCCTTGAAAAATTTATTTTATGGATTACTTTATACAAATGGTTGTGCTATGCGGGGAGTTAGCGGTGCCCTATTCCCGAAATCCGCTTAATGCGGGGCTGAATTCCCTTATAGAGAGTTTTATCATGGATATTTTCGGGTCATCTTGACCGGCCGCTGCGCAACAGACAATCACGAACCTCGTCAGATCCGGAAGGAAGCAGCGATAAGTGATGCGATCTGTGTCGTGGATTGATTCCGGTTGAGTTTTGGCTTAAATATTTCAGAAAAGATTCGATAGAGGGTGCACAACCATACACCCCCTTGACATTCTTACAGATAGTATTATTTTTGTTCAAATTTTTGGTTTTAATAAAGATGTTAAAAAAATTAGGAGCAACTCTATTTGATGACCGACCATAAAAATGAAATTAAAAAAAAAGCTGCGGATGACAAGCCTGTTGAAGATAATGAAGTATCCTCAAAAAAAAATTCAGACAGGACCATTGATTCTTCAAAAAAGATTAAATCTCCAAAAGAAGAACTCAAAGAAACATATGATCGCTTCTTGAGAGTTTCTGCTGAATTCGAAAATTATAAAAAACGCTCTACTCGCGAAATGTCCGAGTTTAAAAAGTTCGCAAATGAATCCTTAATTAAGGAATTACTTCTAATTATTGACAATTTGGAACTGGCAATAAATTCATCAAAAGATGAAGGGAACTCAAATAATGGTCTAATTGAAGGCATTGATATGACCCTTAAAAAATTACTTAAAATTTTAGGGGAATTTGGTTTAAAACAAATTGAATCACTGGAAAATCCTTTTGATCCGAATTTTCATCAGGCTGTCATGCAGGAGGAGACCAATAAACATTCGCAAAATACAGTTATAAAAGAGCTTCAAAAAGGGTATATACTTAATGAAAGATTACTAAGGCCAGCAATGGTCGTAGTCTCTAAAGAACAACAAACAGATTAGATATAATCACAAGGAGGAGAACAATGGGTAGGGTAATAGGAATTGACCTTGGCACTACAAATTCATGTGTGGCTGTAATGGAAGCGGGTGAAGCAAAGGTAATAACCAACCCCGAGGGAGGGCGTACTACCCCTTCCGTTGTTGCCGTTACAGAAAGTGGCGAGAGATTGGTAGGCCAGATTGCAAGGAGACAGGCAATCACAAATTCGGAGAATACGATTTTTGCCGTAAAGAGACTTATAGGACGAAAGTTTGCTTCACCTGAAGTACAAAATGATATCAAGATACTTCCTTACAAACTTGAGCAGGCAAGCAACGGTGATATACGAATAAATCTTCGTGGAAAACAACACAGTCCTGCGGCAATATCGTCTTTTATACTGGCAAATATCAAGAAAACAGCGGAGGAATACCTTGGAGAAAAAGTTACGGACGCAGTAGTAACCGTGCCCGCATATTTTAACGACAGCCAGCGCCAGGCAACCAAGGATGCCGGAAAGGTTGCAGGCCTGAATGTTTTAAGAATTATAAACGAACCGACTGCTGCATCACTTGCTTATGGTCTGGACAAAAAAGGCGAAGAAAAAATTGCTGTCTTTGATCTTGGTGGAGGTACATTTGATATATCCATACTTGAAATTGGAGAAGGTGTTTTTGAAGTAAAATCTACAAATGGTGATACTCATCTCGGTGGAGAAGATTTCGACCTTCGACTTATTGATTATATGGCAGATGAATTCAAAAAAGATCAGGGTATTGATATAAGAAACGATAAAATGGCTTTACAGCGTCTTAAAGAAGCTGCGGAAAAAGCCAAGATGGAATTATCCACATCAATGGAAACAGATGTAAATCTGCCATTCATAACTGCCGACGCCAGTGGGCCAAAACACCTTAATATAAAGCTGACAAGAGCCAAACTTGAAGCGCTTATAGCTGATTTGCTCGACAAGCTGGACAAACCTTGCCAAACTGCAATTAAAGATTCAGGCTTCTCTCCAAAAGATATTAATGAAATTGTACTTGTTGGCGGCATGAGTCGTATGCCGGCTGTTCAGGAAAGAGTTAAAAAAATATTTGGTAAAGAACCTAACAAAAGCGTTAACCCTGACGAAGTAGTTGCAATAGGCGCATCCATTCAGGGTGGGGTGCTTAAAGGAGATGTTAAGGACGTTCTCCTCCTTGATGTTACGCCTCTTTCTCTTGGAATTGAGACTTTGGGCGGCATTATGACAAAACTGATCGAAAAAAACACAACAATTCCTACCAAAAAAAGCCAGACTTTTTCAACCGCTGCCGACAACCAGCCTGCGGTTTCCATTCATGTTCTGCAGGGAGAAAGGGAAATGGCTACCGGAAACAAAACTCTTGGGCGTTTCGAACTTGTTGGCATACCGCCCGCACCAAGAGGTATGCCCCAGGTAGAGGTAACCTTTGACATTGATGCCAACGGTATTGTGAATGTAACTGCTATAGATCAGGCTACAGGCAAGGAGCAGTCAATCCAGATTACTGCCTCTTCCGGTTTGTCAAAGGAAGAAATAAACAACCTGGTCAAAGATGCGGAACTTCATGTAGAAGATGACAAAAAGAAAAAGTCTTTGGTAGAAGCTCGCAATACTGCAGACTCTCTGATCTATTCTACTGAAAAATCTTTAAAAGAGCTTGGAGACAAGATTGATAGTGCCATCAAGACTAAAGTTGAAAATGCAATAGGCCCGCTTAAAAAAGCAATGGAAGGTGATGATGAAGCGGAAATCAAACGTTTGAGCGATGAATTGACTCAAGCTTCACACAAAGTGGCTGAAGCCATGTATCAGAAGGCATCTCAGGCTGGAGAACAACAAGATGCAGGTGCAACAGGTGCAGCAGGTGCAGCAGGTGGTACACAACAGGCAGAGACTTCTTCATCACCGGATGAAGACGTAGTAGATGCCGATTTTGAAGAAGTAAAAGACGAGAAGAAATAAAAAAAATCAATTTTGTCGGGTGGGAAAAATGGTTTCCCACCCGACAAATCAAATAAGATCCACTCAAACAAGATCCAGATCCCAATTCCAGAGACCGGGCCTTTTTTTCATCTTAACGCCTTCCGGCAAAGGTTCTATCATCTGTATAAAAATACTGTAACCTGCTTTTTCAAGCCCTTCCTTTTTATCTCTGAGATCAAGTTTCCAATTTGGATATACCCAGAAATCTGATCCGTATTTTCTTACCCAGGCCTGTTCTCCCTTTGGGCTGCTGAATAACTCTTCTGTTTTAACATCTTCTGACAGAAAGCGTGAGATGCTAAGTGGCCAGTTTCCGGATATTACAATACCCAAAGGAAGAGGACTATGTTCCGGTAGTTGCAAATAATCTTTTCGGCCCAGCTCCGGGCTGACAACAACTCCGGTAAAACCCAATTTTGCCAGGGAATCTATGGCCAGCGTATTTGTTATATTGCAAAATGGTCCTGCCCATAGATTTAATTTCTTTTGTTCCTTAAAAAAGGCCATCTGCCATGGAATATTCAGAACAAAATTACGGCCGCCTCTTTTTAATATAAATTCGATAATCTCTTTATATTTTTTCTCCTGTTCAGGCCATAGAACCGGAGGAAGCCACCACCATATATTAGACGCAATGCCGCTATGAAGCTTTTCCCTGAATTCATCATGCAGCCAGATTCCAATCTGATTACAGGATTTTTTCTTGTTCATTTTTCTGAATACATGAATTTCAAATATGCTTTGCTTTTTGTTATATCTCTTTGACAGTTTTGCATTAAATGTTGAAGAATCAACCTTAAACTCTTGCTGTCCGGAAAGCTCATTCTCAACTTTGTCCATCATATCTCCAAGAGCCTTTTCCCGTCTGTCTATCAGAAAAACAGGACTGCCTGACGAAACATTTTTTCCTGAAACCGGATTAAGATAAAAGCGCCCCCTTTTCGGCACGTATTTGCCGACTCTGTTTACACTATGCCAATGATCATCTTCATATCCAATGCGCAGAATATCGTTAGGCAAAAGCTCTTCTATCGGAATAAAATAAGGTTTATTTTTAAAACCTTTTGTTTTTCCTATATAAAGGCCGGAAGCGGTTTGGGCATTTATGTCTACTGGATTATATGGCCGTTGCGGTAAAAAATTAAAATGCGTCCCTGCCCTGCCGAGAGCTCGTAATATCAGTTGAAGAGCTGTTTTTTTCATCTGCGGATCGCTCCCATGATCCCTTAACATTTGATATGCCTTGACTATGTAAAAAACATAATGAGGACCTTTTTTACGACCCTCAATCTTCCAGACCTTCACTTCAGGAACAGGCAACAAAGTCTTGACAAGCGCATCAAGACTTAAATCCTGACATGAAAAAAATCTTTTGGAAGTATTATTTTCCTGAGTATAAAATCTGCGGCATGGCTGAACACATCTGCCCCTGAGCCCGCTTTTGCCGCCCATATAACTGCTCCAGTAACACCTGCCTGAAATTCCGTAACAAAGAGCCCCTTGAACAAAAACTTCGAGGCCATGACCGTTTGTACAGGCATCGGCCATAGCCTTAATTTCATCTATATTAAGCTCTCTTGGAACAACCGTCAGGTTGACTCCAAGTCGTTGGCGAACAAACTTCAACGCCATTGGAAAACTTATATTAGCAAGTGTGGATAAATGGACTTCTCCAGTAAAACCGGTTTGCCGGATTAACTCTATAAATGATAAATCCTGTATTATAAGGGAATCAGGTCTGCCAAACCTCTCCAACTGATCAAGAAGCCTTCCCGCTTTATTAAGATCCTCCTGCTTTAAAAGAGAGTTGAATGCTACATAAACTTTGGTTCCCATATCATGGGCAAGTTGAATAAGAGGAATTAATTCTTCAATTGAAAAATTTTTTGCCTCCATCCTGGCCGATAATATTTTAAGCCCGCAATATATAGCATCGGCCCCTGCTGCAAGAGCAGATAGAAATGAGTCTTTGTTCCCTGCCGGAGCCAAAATACAGGGAACATGTTTTTTATTTTTTTCATTGTTAATCATATTGAACTTTATAACATAATAAAACTTACTAAGAAAAGTATTTCTTACTGAGGAACCACAAAACAAGTTTAATGTTTTAGTTAAAAAATACTTTACACTCAATAAATTTTGTTATAGATAATCAAATTCTAATTGAGAATTTTATAAAAATATAATTTCAGGAGAAATAATCATGTCAAGGATGTGTGAAATATGCGGGAAAAAACCACTTGTGGGCAATAATGTAAGCCATGCACATAATATAACGAAACGTCGATTCAAGCCGAATCTTCAGAAAGTACGTACGCTTTATAAAGGAAGGGTAAAAAGAATAAGGGTGTGTACTCGTTGTATAAAGGCAGGTTGTGTTGTAAAGGTAGCTTAGGAACAGTGGACGAAATAACTTCCCCAACTATACATCACAGCTTCAGACCGCCTTTGTCCGATCTCGAACCTAAAAGCTATCAAACAATTTTTGGGATTTGAGATCGGTAGCGTTCGGCATGTTTTTTTACTGCAATATATAACAGTCTGATTTTATTTGATGGTTAAAACAGATAGATTTGGCATATAAAATGTTTTTCAGAAATAGTTTTTCTTGAATGCAGTAATATTAAGTGGTTACAATTTGATAGACAATATTCATACCGAATGCTATTGATCTGAGATCGCAATTACACTTTTCTCCCCCCCTAAAATCCAGTTTATCATATTGTACAAATTACTGTATCCGGCATCCTCAATAGCCGAAGCAACACTTCTTACTCCAATATATCAGGAACGTAAACGAATTAATTTTCCCAAACGACACACAGATTTTGATCGAATTTGTTTGATCTCAGATTACAGAAGTTGATGGGATAGCTAACTATTTCAATATGTTCAGGATTCAAGAGACTGGATTTAAAACTCCGGTCACAAGCGGCCTGAAGCTGTACACCTACTTGCCGAAGTTGTTTCGTCCACGTTCCTTAGGGAAAACCATTTTTGACCTGTCGTAAAAAATGCCGAAAAAATAATGAAAAAAAAAATCAATTTTATCAAATCCATTCGATTGTGGGGAATAGTTTTCTTGACAGCACTTGCGGGCGTTATTGTTTGCATTGATATTGTCACCACCTATCAGGATTTCAACATTCGCGTGGATAAAATGCGTACAGATTACGTTGAGCGGCAGAAACAGATGATCAAGCGTGAAGTTGAACATGTCGTTGATATAATTAATTATAAAAAAGCGCAAAGTGAGACATTGGCAAAAACTAAAATTAAATCAAGAGCTTATGAAGCATGCGACATCGTTCAAAATATCTATGAGCAAAACAAGGAATTGAAAACTGATATCGAGATACAAAAAATGATTGTGGATGCATTAAGGCCGGTTCGTTTCAATGATGGTAGAGGATACTACTTCATTGATTCGTTATCAGGCAAGAACATTCTTTATCCCCTCTATCCTTCCTTTGAGGGTCAAAATATTATTAATTTACAAGATTCCGGAGGTGAATATGTTGTAAAAAAAGAATTTGCATTGCTGAGAGAAAAAGGCGAGGGATTTGTAACCGGCTATTGGTCAAAACCGGATGCAGATTCCACAAAAGACTTTAAAAAAATTACATTTGTAAAAATATTTAAACCATATGACTGGTCAATAGGTACCGGATTGTATGTGGA
>DAOURZ010000166.1 GCA_030627475.1 Deltaproteobacteria bacterium
CCAATATGATTGAAAAAATCGGTATTCCATACGATATGACAATCACAATAATGGGTGTATTTGTAGTTTCTTTTGCCGCAACTACCCTTGATACCGCTACCAGATTACAGCGCTACATAATTTCCGAATTAACTACTGCCTGGAAAATACCGGTTCTTGCAAAAAAACATCCAGCTACTATTATAGCAGTTGGAACCGCACTTGCTCTCGCCTTTTATAACGGAAGCGGCAAAGGAGCGCTTGCTCTATGGCCTTTGTTTGGATCTGTTAATCAGCTTCTGGCAGGTCTTGCCCTTCTTGTAATCACTGTATATCTTGCCCGTAAAGAGGTTCAAATTATATATACCATGGTTCCCATGGTATTCATGCTGGTTATAACAGGATGGGCTATGACCATCAATCTTAACAAATTTTTTATTACTTCAAACTGGCTGCTGTTATGCATCGGACTGGCGGTTTTTCTCCTTGAGATATGGATGGTAGTTGAAAGTACACTGGTTTTGAAACAACTCATCCGGTCTGATACCACAAGCCATCGCATTTCCTAACTTTGCTTTGCAAGTGCATTTAATACAAGTGTTATGGGTCTGTCTTCCTCACTCTTTCCGGTAAAACGTATTGGCCCCGGTCGTCTGTAGTTGTCCTCACAAGGCGCTGCCGCAAGCCATTTATCTCTAAATGATTTTACAACTTGAAAGGCTATAGAATTAACATCTACAACACTTTTTTCCAATACAAGTGATAGTTTACCTTTTCTTTCTTCAAGATGCATCAGTGAGGCAATCGGAATTCCAATCGGCTCCCACCTTGAAAAATCCATTTCCAAATTTTTTATTGCTGCCATCTGGCCGGTTGCACCACTCGCTATTAGGCTGAAAACAGTTAATCCGAGATTGTAGGTATAAACGCAATCAAATCTTGTCGGATCATTTCCCCTGCCATCATAACCGTAAAAATGAACCTGAGTTTTAAAGTTTGCAACAGATTTTTTATAAATTTGCTCAATGGAAAGAGGAACTTTGTCAGTTTTCTGCATAGCGCCTTCTTTGACCATTATTTGTTTCAGCGTTTTTTTAGATATAATGGATTCTTTAAAAAGGAAAAATTTTTCTTTTTTATCATAGTTCCTGAAAAGAATGGGACCAAAGTAATCAGGATCAAGTCCGTCTTTTGTTAGCGCCTTTCCATAAGAAAAATTGTTAATTCCAAGTTTATAAATCCCTTTTTCTTTAAGAATATTTAAATAATCTTTTACAAGTCCCATTATTACCTTATCTGTTTCAACCAGCGAAAACTGGAAATTCCCATGGCTGTCTCTTTCTATCAAAAGTCCTTCCTGAAAAAATGCAGGTATATCATTGAAAAGATCATCATCTCTGGTATTCCAGATGGAAAACGAATTATCTTCACGTGAAAGTCTTGCCTGCCGGCGCAGGTATTCCAGCTTATCCTCAAGAAGAGGAAAATCCAGGTGGAAATCAGTATCGTGTGTTTCGTTATATTCGGCAATAATTGTATTAAGCTTGATTATGAAAATCTGTATTTCATCAACAAACTCTAGTATACCTTCCGGAATTACAATTACGCCGTAATTTTTCCCAACAGCAGCTCTTTTAACAATACCATCGCAAACCATACGTGAAAGATGCCGCAGTGTAATGCCATAGGCGCTATAATCTGTAAGCCCTTTTTTCCTTGCCTTTTCGAGTCTGTTTTTGTCAATATAGTCGGCCAGATCCTCACCGATCAGTGTCATGTTTGCATGTGTCTGCAATGCTACTTCAAGTGCGAGATGGCTGGCAACTCTTCCCATAACCTTGCAGATATGCCAGTATTTTACATCTGAACTGCTGTCAGTACAAAGATTGCTTATTGCATTTGCAAAAGCTCTTGCTGCTGTATGAAATCCAAAGGATATAGCGCATAAAATATTACCTTCAATATCTTTTACCTGTATATCTCCATCAATTGTCTTGGGCACACCGATGACCTGAATGCCGTCTTCAAACATCTCCTGAGCAAGAAATGCCGCATTAGTGTTGGAATCATCTCCCCCTACTATTACAAGAGCATCCAGTTCAAGCTTTTTGCACGTCTCTTTTGACAGCTCCATTTTTTCTTTTGTGTCTATTTTAGTCCTGCCGGTCTTTATCATTGTAAAGCCGCCCAGGTTTCTGTACGTGTCAACAAGACTATCGGTAAGTTCGACAGCTTCGTTTTCAAGAATTCCATCCGGTCCAAGGAAAAAACCGTAAATTTTATTCTCGGAGTTAGCTTTTTTTGCTGCATCATAAATGCCGGCAATAACATTATGGCCTCCAGGCGCAGGTCCTCCGGAAAATACAATACCAATATTACGTTTTTTACAGTATTTTTCTTTTAATGATTCTTTCAGGTCATCAGCACCTGTTATGTTTTGTACCTTATTATCAATGATACTTGGCAGTTGCTTTTTTGTTTCATTATCAATAACAAATCTAAATCTGGAATTATCCTGCAATACAGTATAGGGATATGTAAAAACCTTACATACAGGAGGAGCATATTTTTTTCTTTCAACTAATTCCTGATTAATATTGCTGGTTACCTTTTGAACTTCAGGATGTTTTAAAAGATCTTCAATTGGTATTGATTTTTCCCCTGACATAGCTAATCTCCCGGAATTTTGATACAAAAAATGTTTATGGTTCAATATTCAAGGTTTCTAAAAGCCTTGTGGAGCGTAAGCCCATTGCCGTTTCCGACATAATGAACGTTCTGATTTACACTGATTTGCAATGGCTGTAAATAATCGTATAAACAACCCCAGCATTCATGATGGTCTGCCTGTGAGTTACACATGAAAATTTCAACTATTGCGTACTTGTATTCAGGATATGTAGAAACCAGAATATGTGATTCAGCCAGAAATATTACCGCAGTTATTCCCCTGCCCGGATACGATACGGAACCATTTCCGAGAACTGTTGCACCCACCTGTTTTGCAGCGCGCTCAGCTATCCGGACTATGCGGTCTTTATTGTTGAGGTCGCCCTCACATCCGTAGCAATCAATGTTCAATTGCGTAATGGTTTCATGTGAATTCATGCCGGTTGCATTTACCTAACTTTTGTGATTTTAGATCGAATAAACCTGCCCTAAATCTGTGCACCTACTTGGTGAAGTTAATTCATCCAGGTTCCTAAGCTACCTGAATTGTATAATAATGTCAATTTGTTTTCACGTTTTCGTTCAGGGTGCAGAGTTCGTTCCCATTTCAAGTACAAAAAATATTTTCTGCATTTGAGGCAGTTGCAAAATATTTTCCGTCATCGGCCGGATCAAAGATCAAGAAAGGCGAAAATTATAACTGCAGAAATACTTGAAGTATTTCGAGGGCTTATAATTTGTATGGGGATGCTCATGAAAATATGTGTTTCATTTCCTGTTAAAGTATATTATATGTATAAAAAAAGCAAGAATTGATGCGCCGAGAGTACCGCATCATATTATATTTTTCCATGCTCAGCCAGGTCTTCCATTCCATCTGAATCAAGAATTTTTATATTGCGTCCTTTAACTTCAATCAGCTCCATGTCATTCATTTTAGAAAAAATTCTGGACAGGGTTTCCGGTATTGTTCCGAGCAGGCTTGCAATCTGCCCCTTGGAAATGTTCAGTTGAATTATATTTTCATTTTGCTGTTCTTCTGCCAAAAGCAAAAGATATCCGGCAAGGCGTCCCGGGACTTCTTTTAATGAGAGATTTTCTATCTGCACTGTAAACTGGCGCAAACGCATGGACAGTAATCCCAGCATGTTCAGAACAACCGGTATATTTTCAGATATAAACTGAACAAACGTATCCCTTGGAAAAAATATCAGGCTGCATCTTTCAATGGCTTGGGCATTTGCGGGAAATGCACTGCCCGAAAAAACCGGTACTTCACCAAAAGGCTCTCCTTGCCCGAAAATATGAAGAATTTGCTCTTTTCCTTCTATTGAAACCTTGTAAATCTTTACCATTCCAAGGGTGACGATATAAAAGCCATTGCTTTTATCACCTTCTGAAAAAATCAACTCTTTTTTTTTAAAATCTCTTTTAACAGCTATCTTTTCAATTTTTTCAAGTTGGCTTTGGGGAAGTCCTTTAAAAAGAGGAGTGTTTGAAATAACAGATAAAAATTTTCCCATATTTAGTTCCTTGCTTCAACCTAAGTTGAGCGATTTTTTGCGAAGATATGTGCTGAGATCTTGATGCATAAGGTGTTGCAAAAACCGCAGGCATACCCGTGGATATGTCGAGGATTTTTGCGAAGCCTTTATGCGCAAGAGATCGGCGCAGATTGAGTAAACAATCGCTCAATTTA
>DAOURZ010000178.1 GCA_030627475.1 Deltaproteobacteria bacterium
CCATATCACATCGTCGATTTCGGTATAGAACAAACACTTTTTAAGGATTTCGGCATGATGAAAGACGCCCATCTCAAATTTTATATCAAGAACCTTTTTGATGAGAAATATCAAGATGCCAAAGGCTACCCTGCAACTGACCGAACTTACGGTATTGCCTTAAGCTTTGGGTTCTAAGAGAAATAAGAAAATATAAGGAGACACACATGCAAAAATTTTTTATTCCCACAACAAAATGGATTGTCATCGCAATGGTTTTATTAATTATTTCGATAGGCGGATTTACCCAAAATGTTTGTGCGAAAAAGCAAGCCGGCACCCAATTATATCTGGTAAGCATGGGCAATGGGGATACCGATAACATAACCCTGCGCGCAATAAATACGATCAAGGATTCGGATGTTATTTTTTGCAGCAACAGGACACGCGACAAATTTCCTGTTCTGTTACAGGGCAAGGAGATTCATGATCCTGGATTCGGACTTTTTGCCATATACGGAAAAAAGCCGGAGCAGGCAAAGAAGAATAAACGGTTTAACTACGAAGAGAAGATCAAACAGCTCAATGAGATCACAGGAATTATCCGCAATGCCGTAAAAGAGGGCAGGGTAGTATCTGTTCTTTGCAGTGGCGATCCTACTATTTACGGTCCGAATATGTGGTATCTTGAGGCATTTGAGGATCTTGATCCTGAGATCATTCCCGGCGTCAGTTGTTTTAATGCCGCGAACGCTGCTTTACGCAAAGGAGTTACTTCGGGCATAAAGGCGCATTCGGTTATACTTACCGCCTCGTTCGGACGTGAGGAATATATCGGTCCGGACAGCATTGAAGAACTTGCTCGAAATCAGGCAACCATGGCTTTTTTTACCATGTTTCTTGATCTGGAGAAGGTGGTGGAAAAGCTGAGAACCCATTATCCGCAGGATACACCTATAGCGATTGTGTGCTTCGCGGGCTATAAAGAAAAAGAAAAGATTATACACGCTACGCTTGATACGATTCTGGAAAAAACAAAAGGGGAAAAACTTCCTTTTGAACACCTGATTTATGTGGGTGATTTTTTAACAAATAGATATGACAAAGATCAATAAAGGAAAACCAGGAACCAACATCTATTTTACAAAGAAAGGAGAAATGTCATGCAGAAAAAGAATAATCATTTGAGTGGGTTAGTCACTATTATTTGTTTTACTTTAATTTTTTTAATTCCTTCTATATCTCTTTCCGCTTCCAGTAAAGAATATCGGGTCTGGAAAGCCATAGGTACGCGTGTTGCGTGGGAATCGTCTCAGTTGGCCGGACAGCGGCTCGGAACAGGCGACCCTATCGCGCTTACCAACGCCGGATATGCGGAGATTGACAGACATTCAACGCAAGGTTGTATAGATGGACTGACCTCGCGTCTTGGCGTTACAAGGGGAAGTAATACCCTTTTGGAAATACATTCACGCTATGATAAACCACTCTGGTTTTTTATTTATTACAAGGAATCAGGTGTCGGCGCATATCTGGAAATTAATCCGGAGGTAATACCAGAGCTCACTAATAATGCGAATAAACATAAATTTCGTCGAAGAGCAAAAAACAATTTGCGTATTCCGGCATCTCAGCTTTTTATTAGAACGGCTGTTGAAAACATCAAGGCAGAGCATCTTTTTGCCAATGCGGAAGAGTACAATGAAAAATTTGCAAATAAAATCTTCGGAGGCAATGAGTTCCGTATTGTAACAATCGCCAATGGAGTGGCTGCAGGAGCTCCTGCATACGCAATAAGAGCGTTTGAATTTCATGATCACTACTGTCCCGGAGTTCTTTCCGGCATCCTGATGGTTAATTACATCAAAGAGTATTTTCCGCTGCAATCACCTGATGACAGATATTTTGTTTTGACTGTAAAACCGTGGTGCAAAGAAGATGCTTTAATGGTTTTGCTGGATACAACTCCTGGAAAAAAGGGTTATGCAATCAGTTATCCAAACAAAGAAGACACAGCACAATGGAAAGAAGAAGCAAAAAACGCTGCAACGATTATCTTTCGCCAGAATGGCACAACAAAAAGATGGGAGGGCAGATTGCTTGGTTTCTCTTTTGATAAAGCTAATGATATCCATGAGTTTCCTGACTACGGAAGCAGCGTGTTAAATAAGCTCTACTCTGATTTGTGGTACCTGGACTATCTTGATCAACCGGAATTGTTTGTGAGTGTCATTAAAGAGTTTGAACTTGCAGAAGGAGAAGATCCAAAAGACTGGGCACGGCCCGGGGTTAATCCTCTTGAGAAATTGGATTTGATACAAGACTGATATAACACTATCAAAGATAGTGCTCGTTCTCGCATAAACTGCAAGGCGATTTATTTGAGCAAAGCGATTATGAAGGATACCAATAAATTATAGAACAAGGAGAAGGATCGTGAGCCAAAAGGGCATGAGAATAAACACAATGGGGTTCCCGTTGAAGTTGATTATTATTACGATATCTCTTTTCAGTCTTTTTTTCTTTCAGATATGCGAAGCTGAGGAAAAAATAAAAGCTGAAGAAAAGCGAATTATTAAGCTGGATGAGATTTCGGTTACGGCCACGAGAACAGTCAGGCCGATCATAGATGTTCCTTCAAGTGTGACAGTCATAAACACAGAGCAAATTGAGGCATCGCCTTTTGAAAGGGTAGAGGACATTCTGAGGACAGAGGTTGGGATAGATAATGTCAGGCATTACGGTTTTCAAACCGGAGGTATAAGGGGTCCTATAGATATGCGCGGTGTTACCGGCGGCATTACCCAGAGGACTCTCATGCTCATTGATGGGGTTCCCCAAAATGACAACGCCAATAACAGTATCGGCTGGATTGCCTGGAGTCAGATCCCCAAAGATGCCATAGAAAGAATTGAAATTGTGCGCGGTCCATCTTCAGCTTTATACGGTTCTGAAGGGTTGGGGGGAGTCATCAATATCATCACCAAAAAACCTAAAGAAACCAGAGAAGCCTCTTTGACTTTTAAGTACGGTGAAAGCGATACCCACTCTGAAGAGGCTTTTTTCAGCCAGAAGTTCGATCGATTCGGTATCCTCTTAAACGGTCAATATGAAGAGTCGGACGGATTTTACATGGTTGAACCGGAACAGGATTATGATATCGAAAGATATCGGAGATCAAACAGATTTTTGGCAAAACTCAGTTATGACATTGACGATATGTCTGATATCTCTTTTGGTTTTCTGCGCTACGAGCATAAGATGAACAAAGGAAGAGAATTTTTCTATGGTGAAAAGGAAGATTATCGCTACTGGATTGAATATTCAAGAAACGGGCAGAAACTGGACTGGAAGGCTTTAGCGTATGTGAATGATGATGATAAGACAGCTTATATTGATGAAAAAAGTGACCCTTTAATGTATAAAGCAGTTAACCGTGAAGAGCGTTTCCCTGTGCTTACCTGGGGCGCAGAGCTTCAATCAAGCATTAATTTTTCTGAAACAAGTGTATTGACTATAGGAGCAGCTTATAAGGATGTCCACTTTGAAACAGAATATATTTATCTTGCGGGAGACAGAGAGTATGAGGCAGGCGGAGATCAAAGCTTCATATCCCCGTTTTTGAATTATGAAAAAAAGTTTTTTGATGATCAATTGATCTTCAATGTGGGAGGTCGATATGATTTCATTGAATCTGACAATGGAAAGGAACGGGATACCGGTTTAAGCAAAGGTTACGGGAAGTATGATAATGTTTATCCTGAAAAAACGTGGGAAGAATTTTCACCCAAGGGTGGAGTGGTCTTCCGTCCCGACAAAAACACTGCCATAAGAGCTTCCATAGGGAGTGGATTCAGGGCGCCCACACTTTTTGAATTGTACAAGACACATACGCGGGGCACTGGTGTGACCATCGCCAATCCGGATTTGGAGCCTGAAAAGATTGTCTCTTATGAACTGGGAGCAGAGAGAGTATTTTTTGACACTGTTTGGGCCAGGATAACTTATTATCAGTCTTCTGCCGAGGATTTAATTGCAAGCAGAATCGTAAACGCATCTAAACGCTGGTATGAAAGGGATAATCTGGATGAAGTAAAAATACATGGAGCAGAGGTTGAACTAAAGTGGGCTGCCACGGATTGGTTGTCGCTATTTGCCAATTATACTTATAACA
>DAOURZ010000223.1 GCA_030627475.1 Deltaproteobacteria bacterium
GGTAATCAACATTAAAGGCAATAAAGTTTATGAAGATGAAGAAATTAAGGAATATTTAAACATCAGGACGGGTTCAATTGTAAATATATTTAAAATAAACAGCAATATAAAACGGATAGAAGAACTGTACAAGGAAAAGAACTATCATAATATTAAAGTAAGTTACGAGTTAAAACAACTTGAACATAATCAGGCTGACCTGGAATTTATTATTGAGGAAGGCGAAAAAGTTCAAATAAAAATAATAAGATTTGAAGGTAATAATGCATTTGACAACGACGAACTCAAAGGAATGATGAGAACGTCGGAAAATGGTTTTTTTTCGTGGCTGACTTCATCCGGAGAACTTAATATAGAAGACCTTAATCAAGATGCTGCCAGACTTTCGGCTTTTTATCATAACAACGGATATATCCAGGCCAGGGTTGGAGAACCTCAAATCGAATATAAGGACAAGTGGATATATATCACGATAAAAATAGATGAAGGACCACAATTTAAAGTTGGAAAGGTTGATATCGAAGGAGATTTTGTTCTATCAAAAGAGGAACTATCCAAAAAACTCAAGATAAACAAAGAAGAGTTTTTTAACCGTGAAGTTATACGAAATGATGTACTTGCCCTTACAGACATATGCTCTGACGAAGGATATGCGTATGCTGAAATACTACCGCGTATTGACAAAGATTTTGATCTGCTTACAGTAAGCATCAGTTATGTTATTAAAAAAGGCAAGCAGGTATATTTTGAAAAAATTATTATCGCCGGCAACACAAAAACAAGGGATAAGGTCATACGCCGCGAACTTAAGGTTTATGAGCAGGAACTTTTCAGCGGACGTAGATTAAAAAGAGGAATGCGCAATCTCTACCGTCTTGACTTTTTCGAGGATATTAAGGTTAATACAATAAAGGGAAGCGCAGATGACAGGATGATATTGAAAATTGATGTTTCTGAAAAGCCGACCGGCACTTTTAGTTTTGGAGGTGGTTATAGCAGTGTCGAAAACTTGTTTGTCATGGCATCCATCTCCCAGAAAAATCTTTTCGGACGGGGTCAAATTCTAAATCTGAAAGGAGAAATCGGAGGAAGAACAAACAGGTACACCTTAAGTTTTACAGAACCATGGCTTTTTGATATTCCATTATCTGCAGGTTTTGATCTTTATAACTGGGATAGAGATTACGATTCATACGATAAAAACAGTAAAGGCGGCGGTGTGCGGTTTGGGTATCCGGTCTTTGATTTTACAAGGCTCTATTTATCCTATAAGTATGAGCTAAGCGATATTTCAAATATTGAAGATGATGTCTCGGAAAGTATTTTTGAGATGGAAGGCGAAAATGTTTTAAGCAGTATATCCACGATACTGCGTTATGATTCGAGAGACAGGGTTTTCAATCCATCCGAAGGGCAAAATCACAGTATAAGTTTGGAATACGCGGGGATCGGTGGTGATATCGGCTTTACAAAATGCCTGGCAGAAACAGGCTGGTATATACCTCTGTTCTGGAAAACAGTTGGTTTTCTGCATGGTAAAACAGGCTACGTCAAAGAAAGTTCCGGGAAAAAACTTCCGGATTACGAACGCTTCTATCTTGGCGGTATGAATTCAATACGCGGATTTGACTGGCAGGATATTCATGCTACAGATGAATACGGTGCTGACATCGGAGGAGAAAAATACATACAGTTTAACATCGAATTCATCTTTCCTTTAATCAAAAAAGCAGGAATCGTGGGTGTTATATTTTATGACACCGGTAACGTATATAGCTCTGATGAAAGCATCAAACCGGGCGATATGCGAAAAAGCGCCGGATACGGTGTTAGGTGGTATTCTCCCATAGGTCCCATTCGCCTTGAAAACGGATATATACTGGATCCTGAAGAAGATGAGGATACAGGCGGGCGATGGGATTTTACAATGGGGGCCGCGTTTTAATTTAATATAGGGGGACAAAATGAAAACCGTAAAAATAGTTTTTTCTGTTGCAATCTTGTTTTTGTTTTCACTTACTGTTTCATATGGTGCAGATGTTGCCAAGATTGGAGTAGTTGATTTTAAAAGAATTCTTGAGGTATCAAGCTCCGGAAAATCCGCACAGGCAGAAATCAAAAGCCAGGGCGAAAAAATGGAAATGGAACTTAAGAAAAAAGGAAGCGAACTAGAAAAATTAAAAAAGAAAATTGATCGCGAAACCCTTGTTATGAGCAGGGAAATGCTCGAAGAAAAAGAACGTGAATTCAGAATTCAGATTAATGATTTAAAATCTCTTGAGAAAAAATATAAGGCCGAATTTCAGGTGTTAAACAACAGGCTTGTTAATCGTATAAAAAAAGATGTTTTTGAACTTATTGAGGAAATTGGGAAAAAGGAAGGTTACCTTCTTATTATTGAGAAGCAGGAAGCCGGTATTCTGTATTCACCTGCTGCAATAGACATAACAGATAACCTGATTATACAATTCAACAAGAAAGTTGCACAGCGGACTAAAAAAGACAAAAAATAAATAATGAGTATCTAATCATGAAAATATCGCTTGCAAAGATAGCCGAAATTATCGGAGGAAGATTTAAGGGTAATTCTGAAAAATTTATTACCGGTATAGCTCCCTTTGATAAGGCATCTTCCGACCATATAACATTCGCTGATAATAAAAAATTATTAAAAATAATAAACGAAACAAATGCAGGGGCTGTTATTGTTCCCTCAAACTTTGAGGAATCTTTAAAAAACATAATAATAGTTGATAATCCGCGTGTTGCTTTTGCAAAAACAATAAACCTGTTCCATCCACCTTCCAGACCTAATTATTCTAATAGTACTGATGGAATATGTTCAAATGCCCATATTGGCAACAATTTTGTATGCGGAAAAAATGTTTCTATAGCTCCTTTTGTTGTAATCGGCAAAAAGGTTGTACTTGGAAAAAATGTTATCCTGCATCCTAACGTAGTTATTGGAGATAATGTAGTTATTGGAGATGATGTATTAATATACCCTAATGTAACTATACTTGAACGATGCAGAATCGGTAACAGAGTTATAATTCATGCAGGGTCTGTAATAGGAAGCGATGGTTATGGTTTTGCTCCTTATGGGGATAAATATTATAAAATTCCACAAACAGGTATCGTTCAAATTGATGATGATGTTGAAATTGGAGCATGCAATACAATCGACAGGGCAACTTTTGGAAAAACCTGGATTTGCAGAGGCGTTAAGACAGATAATCTCGTGCAGATTGCCCACAATGTTACTGTAGGCGAAAACACTTTGCTTGTAGCACAGGTCGGAATTTCAGGAAGCGTAATCATCGGTAAACATGTAACAATGGCAGGACAAGCCGGAATAGCAGGACACATAACTATTGGTGACAATGCAACTATAGGGCCCAAGGCCGGTGTTGCAAAATCTGTCCCGGACAATCAAATTGTATCCGGAACACCTGAAATGCCACACAAATTATGGCTGAGAGTACAGAGACTTCTACCCATGCTTCCAGAACTTAACAAAAAAATATCTAAAATTGAAAAAAAATTAAATGCGATGTAAGGAACGGGAACGAATTAACTTCCACA
>DAOURZ010000283.1 GCA_030627475.1 Deltaproteobacteria bacterium
TATACCCAAAGATAAAATTGAAGGGCTTGTCGCTAAAATACGATCAGATGGTTACGAAATGTTTCGAAGCCTTTATAAAAAGTCGTTATCTGTGTCGGATTTAAAATTTCAACTTCCTGATGTGGAAATCAGCACTTTGAAAGTTGCTGAAGGGTCTCCTTTAGTTGGAAAAAGCATAGCCGAAATTAATCTAAGAAAGAGATTTGGAGTTACTGTGCTGGCAATACGCAGAAATTCACAAACATTGTCCAATCCACACGCAGATACGCAATTTATTTCTGATGATACTCTTGTTGTTCTCGGCCTCCCTGAAAAAATTGTTAATCTGATGGGATTTATGGCTACCAACTTAAGGCCAATACCCGTGAATGAATAAGATTCATTCATTGATCAATATTTACAGCAATGCTTTTATCTGAAAATTTTCTAACGATAAACTGGGAAAACAAAAAAATATGACTGATTATTCAAAATAATTGACAGATATCACTCATTTTTTGGAGTTTTGCCTATGGGCACAAAGCTGCTTTCTGCTTTGTTGACTAAATATCATAAACTGAATAAAATTCATTCACGGGTATTGGCCTTAAGTTGGTAGCCCTTGATAGCCAAATGGAATATTGACGATATACAGGAAATAAAAAATAAATGGCAAAAAAGAATAATGTAAATTCAAAATCAATAGAGGAAACACTTTGGCAGTCTTGTGACAAGCTGCGGGGTTCTATTGAACCATCAGAATACAAACATGTTGTTTTGGGACTTATCTTTTTAAAATTTGCAAGTGACAAATTTGAAATACGCAGAAACGAGCTTGTTGAAGAAGGCAAAGAAAAATATTTAGAAATGAAAGATTTCTATAATATGAAAAATGTGTTTTTTCTCGAAGAAATTTCCCGTTGGAGTTTTATAACTAAAAATGCAAAACAGAATGATATTGCTCTGAAAATCGATACCGCACTTCATACAGTAGAAAAAGACAATCCCGCCTTAAAAGGTGCTTTGCCTGATAATTACTTTTCTCGCTTAGGATTAGACAAAACCAAACTTGCGTCTTTGATTGATAAGATTAATGAGATAAACACCCTCGAAAATGGCGAACAGGATATTGTCGGGCGGGTGTATGAGTATTTCCTGAAAAAATTTGCCATTAAGGAAGGAAAAGGAAAGGGAGAATTTTATACCCCTAAAACTATTGTAAATCTGATAGCAGAACTAATAGAACCATATAAAGGAATAATTTATGATCCCTGCTGCGGCGCAGGAGGGATGTTTGTGCAATCCATAAAGTTTATTGAAAGTCACAGTGGAAACAAGCAGGAAGTTTCTATTTATGGACAGGAATATACCAAAACGACTTATAAACTGGCGAAGATGAACCTTGCAATTAGAGGTATAGCTGCCAATTTCGGAGAAAATGATGCTGATACATTTAACAATGACCAGCACAAAGATTTAAAGGCCGATTTTATTATGGCAAATCCACCATTTAATCAAAAGGACTGGCGAGGCACAAAAGAACTGCTGGATGATCCAAGATGGAGAGGTTATGATGTTCCGCCAAAATCCAATGCCAATTATGGCTGGATTCTTAACATGGTTTCCAAACTTTCTGAAAACGGTGTTGCAGGTTTTGTTCTTGCCAATGGCGCTCTTTCCGGTGGTGGTGAAGAGTATAAAATTCGCAGAAAACTTATTGAAAATGACCTGGTTGAAGCCATAATTATTATTCCGAGAAATACATTTTATACAACAGACATCAGCGTTACGGTATGGATACTCAATAAAAACAAAAAGGAAAGAGCCGCTGAAATTAATGATAAACAAAAAAAGTACCGTGACCGTGAAAGAGAAATCCTTTTTATGGATTTGAGGCGTTGGGGAAGTGAATATGAGAAAAAATTTATTGAATTAACCGCTGACGACATTGAAAAAATTGCATTAAACTACCACAACTGGCAGCAAACCGATTTTAAAACCACTTATAAGAATATTTCCGAATATTGTTATTCTGCCGGTTTTGATGAGATAAAAGAGAATGATTTCTCACTTGTGCCGAGTAAATATATTGAGTTTATAGACAGAGACAGCGGGATTGATTTTGACACTGAGATGAAACGTATTCAAAATGATTTTAAAAGCCTGTTAAAAGAGGAAAAAAAGTCACAAGCCCAATTGATTAACGCTTTTAAGGTGCTTGGTTATGAACTATAAAAGGTTGGGCGATTATATACAGCTAATGGATGAGCGAAATAAAGATTTGGCGGTTACAAATCTTTTGGGGATTAATATTTTCAAAAATTTTATGCCTTCTGTTGCCAATGTGTCAGGTACGGATTTATCGAAATATAAAGTTATTCGAAAGGGACAGTTTGCTTATAGTGCAATGCAAGTTGGTAGAGATGAAACTATAAGGCTTGCTTTGTATACTGATGATGAACCCGCAATAATTTCACCAGCATATTTGGTGATTGAAAGTATTGATGAAAATAAACTGATTCCTGAATATATGATGATGTGGTTCCAGCGACCTGAATCAGACAGATACGGTTGGTTTATTAGTGATAGTAGTGTCAGGGCAAGTTTAGACTGGGAACGTTTTTGTGATATAAAAATTCCAATCCCTCATATCGAAGAGCAGAAAAAGTTTGTGGCAATTTACAAAGGCTTGCTGAACAATCAAAAAGTTTACGAAGACAGCCTTGATGATTTACAGTTAATTTGTGATAGTTATATTGAAAATCTGATTAAAATTGAAAA
>DAOURZ010000202.1 GCA_030627475.1 Deltaproteobacteria bacterium
ATGGGGTACATTATAGAATTTTCTCCTCCGAAAGTTAAGTTATATAATAGGCTTTTCGTTTATATGGGGGTTTATAATTTGGCAAAACTGCTTGTAATTGATAATTATGATTCTTTTACTTACAATCTTGTTCAAATGTTTATGAATTATGATCTTTCTATAGAAGTGTGCAGAAGTGACCGGATTTCTCTTGATGGGGTAAAAACAATAAACCCGGATTATGTACTCATCAGTCCCGGGCCCAAATGTCCATCCCATTCCGGAATATCTATCCCGCTGATTAAATTTTTAAGCGGAAAAGTTCCCGTTTTTGGTGTTTGTCTTGGAGTTCAGTGTATTAATGAAGCATTCGGAGGCAGTACTGTCAGATCTCCAATACCGGTGCATGGAAAAGTTGGCATGATTTACCATAATAATGATGGAATTTTCAAGGGGCTTTCTTCTCCCTTTGCTGCAGCAAGATATCATTCATTGATGGTAAAAATTAGTTCAAGAGAACTGATTGTCAACTCTCAAACCAGTGATGGAGTTATTATGGGGCTTTCTCACAATAAATTTCCGATTCACGGGGTACAGTTTCATCCGGAAAGCTTTCTTACGGAGAATGGATTTTTACTTGTTGAAAATTTTCTCAGACTTGGGCCGCTTGCAAATAAATTAAATATAATTAATGATGAAAACCGTTAAATCCTCAATTGATGAAATAAAAAAAATTACCGGTGAGATTGATTGTATTCATACTGAACGTATTGAATTAGATGAACCTTTCCTTGATTTTGCCGCTCGTTTTGTCTCAATGCCCGGCACGGTTGTTCTTATGAGCGGAGGAGATAATGACTGTTCAAGATACCATATTCTTGGTGCAAAACCCTGGCTTACTTTTACCGGAAGCATCAATGACATGAAAATCAAAACCAAAGATCATGTTTTTAATTTTAGAGCAGATCCCTTTGATACGCTCCGGAATATTTTAAATGCTTACAGGCCGTATGACAGGCACCTTGATGATTATCACATGCAACCACCTTTTACTTCAGGTATTTTGGGATACCTGTCTTACGATCTTAAAGATTGTCTTGAAAAACTTCCCCGCACTTCTATTGAGGACCTTTATCTTCCTCATATATGCTTTTTTGCCCCCTCAATAATAGTTATACATGATCGAAAGAAAGACAGAACATCTCTTTTTATTCCTGAACGTATTATTTCCGGAAAAAACGTTTTACACAAAGACCTTGAAGCTTTTAAAAATATAATGGCATCAAAACAACCGCCAATGGAGAGTTTCAGCGGAGATATAGATGGATTTCAATCAAATTTTACAAAATCCAAATACATAAACGCTGTTAAGCAGATAAAAGAATATATTGCATCCGGCCATGTATATCAGGTGAATCTTTCCCAGCGTTTTGAAATGAATTTTGAAGGCAATGCCTTTAGTCTGTTCAGAACACTTTATAAGCTTAATCCCGCTCCCTTTTTTTCATATATAAATGCCGAAAATCATTTTATTGTTTCCACATCGCCAGAACGTTTTCTTCTTCGAACGGGTGATCGGGTTGAAACCAGACCGATAAAGGGCACAATACCAAGAGGAGAAAATCCTGATGAGGATAAAAGACGCGGTCTTGAACTTGAAAACAGCAAAAAGGATGATGCCGAGCTTTCGATGATAGTCGATTTACTGCGTAATGATCTGGGAAAGATATGTGAAGCAGGATCAGTTCGTGTGACTGAGCACAAAAGACTTGAAGCATATAAGAATGTTTTTCACCTTGTATCAGTTGTTGAAGGAATTTTGAGAAAAAATCAAGATACTGTGGATATTATTAAAGCCGCATTTCCCGGTGGTTCGATAACAGGTTGTCCTAAAATCAGATCAATGGAGATAATAGATGAACTGGAACCACACAGGCGTCATATATATACAGGTTCCGCAGGATACATAAGTTTTAATGACACAATGGATCTTTCTATTGCTATCCGTACAGCCACAATAGTTAATAAAAAAATCATATTTTCGGTTGGAGGAGGTATTGTCTTTGATTCAGATCCCTTTGATGAGTATGATGAAACAATGCATAAAGGCAGAACGATCAGGGAGGTCTTTACAGGAAAAGAAAAAACATTGGGCAGTAAAAGCAGCCATGTCTGGATAAATGGAAATATTGAACCCATAGAGCTTGCGAAGATAAATGTTGCAGATCATGGTTTTTTGTTTGGATATGGTTTTTTTGAAACAATCAGGGTAGATAAAGGAAAACCGCAATATCTTAAAGAACATATTGCGAGATTTAATAAAACATGGAAGCATCTTTTTTTTGAACAAGTTCCGGATTTGACCTGGCAGGATATTATATATCAGGTAATTTTGAGAAATGATCTGCTGGAAAAAACAGCGGCAGTTAAAATTATTGCGTCAAAAGGAAACAGCGAAAAGTCTTGTTCGGATTTTACGCTTATCGTTATGGCCAGGTCATATACTCATCGGCTGGCAGGAAAAAGAGAACAGGGAATAAATCTTGTTGTTTACCCAAAGCCACGCCAGACACCTCTTGCTGATTACAAGACTCTGAATTATCTATATTACCTGCTTGCCGGAGAATGGGCGAAAAAAAAAGGAGCAGATGAAGCGCTCATATTGAATCCTGATGATACAATCTCTGAAACAAATACAGCAAATATTCTGCTTATAAAGAATAAAACTTTTATAAGGCCAATTTCACCGTACGTGCTGCCCGGTATCACGGAAAAAGTTGTATGTGAACTTCTTTTAAGTCAAGGTTACATATCGGAAAGCAAAAAACTATGCCTTGAAGATTTGTTTCTAAGCGATCAGGTGATTATCACCAATTCACTCATTGGCGCCCTTCCGGTTCTGAGCATTGACGGAAAAAAACTGAAAAAACCCACAGACCTGTGGAGAAAGATAAACAAATTATTTGAAAGTTTGTAGAAGCTTTAGAACTTTATTCAAGGCCGATTTTTCGTTACCGGCTTTAATGTGGGCCACCTTTCTGCCCAAGGCTCCCCAAACTTCCGGATCAGTGGTTTTATAAAAAACAATTGTCGGCACCCCAAGAATTCCTGCGAGATGACTTACACCGGAGTCATTTCCAATATAAAGTGATGCATCGGCAAGCAGATTGGCCAGTTTTTCAACATTTTCCGGCCATTCTATCCATCTGCCCGTAAAATTCTCAGGCATGATGGTTGTTTTTTCTGCAGGCCCTGCAATAAACCCTGTCTTTTGATATCCAAATCCTTGCAGTTCATCAGCAAGAGTAAGGTAAAATTGGAGCGAATAGTTTTTTACAGGGCTTCCGCTTCCTGGATGAATCAGAACATAATTGCCTTTTTTTGTTCTTGGAGGAAAACAATCAGAAAGATTTTCAGGAATATTAACAGGAAAATGGGATTGCATGGATTGACAGTGATAACGTGCTACATGAATCCGTTTGGCCGGAAAAGGAGCGATCAATACAACCGGCAGCGAAGCATGTTTTTTGAGAAGATTAACTACATTCTGTCCGGATGACAGCCAGAGTACAGCACCGCATGGATGGCCTATCTCCGGAGGAATCGCTTTTCCATTGAATAGATCAAGCAATCTTGAAGAATCCATGTTTATGAATGAATCAAGCAAACCGAAATTAATGGCTGAACGCATATATTCAGGGCGGCCAATACCTTTAAAAAGATAATCCGGCAAGATTTTTCGTAAACAAAGAATTGCAGGCCATGTAAGTATAAAATCACCGAGGGCTCCGCGGTGACAAATTAAGAATGTTTTCATATGCAGTTGATTTTTCTATAATTGGTTCAAATGAGTACCGGTCGATATCCATGTGCATCCAACCAATCGTCTCCTATTTGCTTTGTGGCAAGGGATAGAGCCTGGCTG
>DAOURZ010000334.1 GCA_030627475.1 Deltaproteobacteria bacterium
TCAAAAAGGGAATTTGAGATTAATCGGCGGTTGTTTTTAGTCACAATGCAAGGGGGTTTTATTTACTGGGCCTATCATTGTACTCGGTCTGTAGTAGCCCCTTATAGAGGCAAACCAAAGCCCCGTTCTGTGGGCGGGGATTTTTACTCATAAAACGAAGCGAGATTTGTGGAAAGCAGAGAAAGCAGATCATCATCACGCCCTATCCTCGTTCCGCGAAATCGGATAGCTCATTTCATGTGCTCGTTTGTAAAAATAGTATTTGTAAAGTCGCTTCATGGCTTTATGTCCGATAATATCTTTATCGAAACCGGCGGGGTTCTTTTTGGACTATTCCCCGGCCTTCTTGTTTTCCGTTGCGATTACAGCGCCTTGCTGCCTAGGCTATAGAATCCAGGCCGGCCAAACAACGAATGACCGCTCCGAAGTCTACGTCCACCCCAGCCTCAATCAACTGGGTGCTGATGCAGATGACTGATTTAGAATTCGATGGGTCAAGACAATCAATCACCTGGTCTAAAATAGTTTTCCGGTGCTTGGGACACATGTTTGTGCTGAGGTGAAATACGTTTTTCGACAGGCCGTGGCAGGATTCGTATAAATGTTTTGCATTTGCCTTTGTAACGACAAGTACGCTTCCCTTGTCTTGCAAAAGCACTTTCACACGCTTTGTCAGATCTTCTTCCGTCCATCTCCCGCTTTTTTGGCAATTTTGCACCTTCACCCGCTTTAGTGCATCAAAAAGAGGAGAATAATCCACGATTTCCATAGCATCAGAATACGGTACAGCGCCTTTAGACGGTTCAACTTCATGCAAAAGCGGCTGTGTCGCAGTGCAGAAAATAACAGTCGAAGAGCAAAGGTCTGTTAAAAAATTAATTGCGTTGTTAAACATGTGAACGATTTTGATTGGCAGAGTCTGAATTTCATCAAAAATGATGACAGATTTTGCCAGTTGATGCATACGACGCACACTGCGTGTTCCGCCTCCGAAAAAAGTTTCCAGTAATTGTACTGATGTGGTGAATACGATTGGTGCATCCCAGTTTTCCGACAAAATCCGATTTCGGTATGTGTCTTTTTCAGGCACAAGATTTGAGTGGTGCTCCAAAACAATTTCCCTGGAGATACTATCAAATATTTTAGCCACTTCTGATGCGTTCTGATCAATTATTGAGGTATACGGAATGACATAAATAATACGGTCAAGTTCATGCTCTTTTGCATGGTGGAGGGCAAAACGGAGGCTGGAGAATATTTTACCGCCTCCCGTCGGAACCGTCAAATAATAAAGTCCCTGTTTATCGCTTGCCCGTTGCCTGCAGGACGATGAAATTTCGCATCTTTTCTGATCAACATCATTTTTAATTTCAAAGGATATTTGTTCAAAACAATCTATCAGCTTTTGCCAATCAGGGTAATTCCCGAGATAACGCAATTTTGCATCTCCCGGGTTTTCGAAATTGGCGGTACTCAACCTGTCTGCATCTACTAAACTACTGAAAAGGAAGCGGACTAACAATCCTTTTGAAAATTGTCGTACAGGATCACTGTAAAACCCATGGACTTTGCTTATGAAATTTCTTAATTGGTTTTTTTTCTATCTGTTTTAATCAGTTCACTTATGCGGGCTGAAATCGAATGATCGATTTTTTCTTGCGCCTCGCAATAATGTGTCAAGACCATATTCTTATTGAGTCGTGCGGAGAATTGATCTTTACCGGCAATATCGAATATATCAATCAATCCGGAATGATAAGAAAGTACACACAAAGAGACTATTTCTGACAGTAGTTTATTGATTTTAACCGCATTCCTTGACGCCTTATTGATCCATTGTGCGCCGGCAGTAGAATGATCAATTTTTCCTTTGAATCTTTTTGCATCTACATACTGTTTATCACCCGGAGAAAGCAATCCAACGGCAGATTTTATGTAACATTGATATGCAAAACTGTATTTTCCCAAATCATGAAGTAGCCCTGACAGCTCACCGATCAGATCCAGCCCGATTTTGTCCGCAAATTTTTTCGCAAACAGAGAAGTCTCCACTGAGTGTGTTTTTACACTATGATTAGCAGCATCAACATTGCGATAATATGCCAAATATGATGTAGGCTTCATTTTATAATACATCCTTTTTTTTCAATATTATCTTCTCTGATTTGTAGTTTTTTTACAAACTAAAAAATCATTTTTGATTTAGGAGCATTATTTAAAAATACGCCAAAAAGGATCATTATGCCAATTCTTGAAAAAGCCCATTTTTTCAAGTTGTATGTTGGGATTATTGTCAAAAAGATCCAACAAACGGTATTGCCAGCGCGATCCATTTGCTATGACGGACAGGAATACATTTAAAACAGCGGCTTGAGCATAA
>DAOURZ010000263.1 GCA_030627475.1 Deltaproteobacteria bacterium
ACAAAAAGGACTGACAATCTATATAATTGGGGTTGAATTTAATAAAAAAGATAGAAATATTACCGGATTTGCATGGGAAAAGATTTGATAAGGAAAAAAAATATGTGCCAGGGTTTCCGGCACCCTGGACTTCGCCAGAATAAAGAATATTACTGACAAAATTCTGGATCTTGTTGGCGCTACCGACATTGATATTATAATTAAAAGTTTTCCAAATGAATTATTATACTATAATTTTAACAACTTATAGTTAGGCAGTATGGGAATTTCTATTGTTCCGCTCGTTCTCGGTTTCTGTTTCATAAATAATTGGCAGTATTATATGAAACGAGAGTGACAAAAATAATGCAGGAGCGGTTTTAACCGCGACCATATTGCAGCAGATCATCAACAGATGTAAATCTAACAATATATGGTCGGAGTTAAAACTCCTCCTGCAGGCCCCGGAAATAACTTGCGCAATGATCAACTTAGTGCTTAAAATAAAATATGCAGTTTGACCAGTCAATCGAAATACCAGACGATGAAGCCAAGTCTATAATCCGAGAGATATTAGCGGATGGTATTCTTATTCTCAGCCATCATGCAAAGGAAAGAATGGCGGAACGTGGCTACAGCCTACAAGATGTTGTTCATATTTTGCTAAACGGGGAAATCGTCAAAAAAGAATACAAAAATAAAACCAGGAATTGGTTATACAAAATTCAAGGTTATGATCTTGAAAACGACGAAGGAGCTGTCATTGTGGCAATTATAAAGCGTATGTCTGCCATCGTGATAACGGTTCTGGGATGAGGTAAGAAAAATGAAAGTATGTTATTCTTGTGGTAGCAAAATAAAAGTTATCAAGGACCAGCCATACAAATTTAATGAATGTGGTCTTAATGTTGTACTGTACGGCATCACACAGTATGAATGCCCAAATTGTAAAGAAACATATGCCGCTATACCCAATGTCTCCAAATTACATCGAATAATTGGAACTCATATTTGTAAAGAAAGAAAAGCATTACTTACTCCGGAGGAAGTAAAATTTTTAAGGAAAGACTTACTCCTTAAAGCAAAAGAATTAGCATTAATTATTGGCGTAACCGCATCTACCATATCACGCTGGGAAAATGGAAAGAAAGACATTGGTGAAGTCCATGACCGTCTATTACGATCAATTTACATGATGTATGCAACAGAACAATCACATCGTATTATCTGTGAGGGTGTTATCAATTTATTTAGGGAACTTCCCGCAAAACGGAAAAAAATAAAACAAGAAAAAGAAATTTCGTTAAACCCACAAGAGTGGATGAATGAAAATTTTACATATTGTGTTGCATAGTGAAGAAAACCGGCTTGAAATATTGACATATTTACATGAAATAAAAGGAAAAAATACATAACGAATAAGGATAAACGGCTTTCAGGATAATATAGTTGACTCCTCAGAATTTGAAAAAGATATTCAAGGTGGCTTTCGGAATTTTATGAAATGGGTAAGGAACGTGGACAAAGGGGCCGCGCGTGGGAGCAAAAAAGAATTTATTTATTTCTTAACCATAATTTGTGGCTCTTTAAGCGAATTAGAGACCCAGTTAATTATTGCCAAAGAATTAAACTACATTGATAGTTTAGATGAGATTATGAAAAAAATTGATAAAATATTTGGACTTTTAGGTGGTCTTATAAAATCTCTTCACAAGAGAAAATAGTTATAGTCCAAGCATACCCCTGACCCCTGACTCATAAAATGATATCTAAAGTTCCCATCCTGCTATACCACGATCTTGAATCCCCTGATTGGAGGGGATAGCTATGCCATACACAATGGAACAGTTTCAAAAAGATTATATTAAAGCTCATATAGGAGTACTTGATCCCGAAGAAGTACTTTCAAAGTTCAAAACAGAGGAGAGGTTAAAAGGGTTGAGGACAGAAAAAGGGGAAGAATTAGTTTTACTTTAGGAACGTAGAAGAATTGATGTTTTTTATTTCAACAAGGAAATCGTAATCATGCGTGATGTCAAATCAATCAAAAATACCATTCAGAAAGATCCAAAACGTCGTGTCCTTGCTATCGTAGGCGACACGCAGGTAGGTTTGTGGGTTGTGCGCAGCCTTGCCCGAAACGGACTCACTGTCCATGCTATCGTTGGGTCGGAGTACGGCCAGGCCGCCCACAGCCGATTTTCTACCAGTGCCTGGGTGCTGGAGTCGAATCCGGGCAGCCCAGGGTTTGCTGACGAAATGGGAGAACTGGCAAGGAAGCTTGATGTAGGATCTATCATGCCGATCGCAGAAGGCTATCATAATGCGTTGATTGATATCCGTAGTCGCTTTGAGCCTGATATCCATGTGTTTTCGCCTTCACGTGAGTGCTTCGACAAAGCGACGGACAAGGACTATATGCAGTCTCTTTGTGCAAAACTGAATGTTCCGGTCGCGCGCGGTATGCGTCTTGATCGACTTATGATTGATGGTAATGTGGAAACCCTGCGCTTTCCCCTGGTTTTGCGAACGAGAAAACAAAACATCAAAGGTGGAAAGGCTCCCTGGAAGGCTGCTTATGCCGGAACAGGAGAGCAACTCTACAAACTTTACGAGCAGGTCAAAGACTTCGCGGATAACGTGATAGTTCAGGAATACCATCCCGGCGTGGAAGACCACGTTCAGATTCTTATGCACGAAGGTAAACCGTTCATGCTGGGAAACTATGTCGGCGAGCACCACATGCCTTTGGCCGGCGGTGTGACTGTGCAACGCATAAGCTGCCATCACGAAGGGCTTGTAGCCGATGCCGTAAAGTTGCTCAAGGCTTTAAATTGGCAGGGAATTGGAGGTGTTCAGTTTCATTACGATCCTGAAACCGGCGAACACATTTTTCTTGAAATCAACCCGCGTTTTATTGGTGGACTGCCAACGGTGATCATGGCAGGTTTTGAGGCGTCATTTCTCCTCTGGCAAAGTCATTTTGAACCTGAAAAAATGCGCAAAAGCAATTACCAACTCGGGTTGCGAACACGAATTCTTGGAGGCGACGCGAATTGGATGTTTGGGATGACTCGTGGTGATCAGCTCCCTCCGGGGCAAAGGCGTATCGGAAAGTTCAAGGCAGTAAGCACATTTCTCTGGAATTTCG
>DAOURZ010000114.1 GCA_030627475.1 Deltaproteobacteria bacterium
ATTGTAAGTTTTGACTTTGATTTTTCAAATTTGTCTGAACTGATAATTTCTTTTAGTCTTACAGTTTCTCTCGTATCATTAGGAATCTCAATGCCGATAGCTGCTTTCCCCGGGATAGGCGCTACAATCCTGATACTGATCGCACGAAGAGCAAGAGCAAGATCGTCAGTAAGGCCGACTATTTTGCTGATTTTTATACCTGGAGCAGGTTCATATTCAAAAGTTGTAATAACGGGTCCCGGCATAATAGTAGCGACTTTCCCTTGCACACCAAAGTCTTCAAGTTTTTTTTCAAGCACTTTCGACAGCATTCTTAGATTTTTATTATCAGCAGAGGCAAGTCCTATTTCAGGATCTTCAAGCAAATTGACAGGCGGGAGTTGAAAGCTTTTTTCAGCCTTCATAAAGTCAAAAACATCTTGCTTTGGAACCGGCAATTCCCTGATTGGTCTGGATTCCATTGTCTTTATCTTTATTTTTCGGCTATTTTTTTGGCTATACTCTTTTTTTATTTTTGATTGATTTTTGGCTTTTTTTCTTCGTTCGTTCAATATTATTATTAATGTTTTTGTGTTTTTTACTGTATCTATAATCAGATCCCTGAATCGTTTCAAAAAAACGATTAAAGAAAAACCGGTGGCCATGATAAAACCAATAAGCCACATAAGAATAAGTATAACAGAGCTGCCTGTATAATTTGTATATTTGACAAGAAATAATTTGATGGGGATGCCTATTATACCGCCGGATGAAAATTTGCTTCCAAAAATCATGAAGTGGTTTTGCTGCGATGCAAGAAGGCTTCCAGTAGAGATAACAAGAATAATTCCACCGGCTATTATCCGGATAATAGCTTTTCTGTGGTATTCACCAAAAAAATGTATGCTGGATAAAAGAAATAATATCGGTATCCAGAACGTTCCCAGCCCAAACAGCCCAAGTAAAATACTTGAGACGTGGGCTCCAAATATTCCGAACAGGTTGTGAACATCACCTGCTGCCTTTGCATTGTGAATTGATGGATCTTCAGGGCTGTAAGATAAAAGACTGCCCAGCGTGAAAATCACCAGGAAAAAGAGGAAAATGCCGATAATTTCTTTGCGCATATTTTTTTAAAACAAATGTTGATTAATAAGGAACGTCCACGTTCCTAATTATACTTCTGTAATAAAAGGTAGTATAATCGGACGACGCCTTATTGTAAAATAAAAATATTTCTTCAGAGCCGACTGCGTCCGGGATCTGATTTTATCAATTCTGTCAGGAACATCATGACCTATTTCTTCTAAAATTTCAAGTATTACGCACTTTGCATCTTCGAGAATATGTCCTTTTTCCAGCTCAAATACAAAACCATGTGAAACAATTTCCGGGCCATGCACAATTATTCCTGTTTCTTCATCAAAAACTATATTAACTACAACAAAACCATCTCTTGATAGCATACGTCTTTCTTTGAGTACACTTCTCCCGACATCACCGACTCCTTTACCGTCAATAAGCACCCTGCCTGTCATAATCTTGTCAAGGATTCTTCCTCCATTTTCATCAAATTCAATTACCTGGCCGTTTTCAGCAAGAAGTATCCTGTCTTTTGAAACGCCAACCTGTTCGGCAAGCCGGGTATGCAGAATCAGGTGCCGGTATTCACCGTGTATCGGAATAAAATGTTCAGGCTTGGTCAGGTTTATCATTAGTTTTAATTCTTCTTGAAAAGCATGGCCTGATACATGAATGGCCGAAATCTTTTCATAAATAACGTTAGCGCCTTTTCTGTAAAGATTATTTATAATATTTGAAATAGCTTTTTCATTTCCGGGAATAAATTTTGATGAAAAGATGACCGTATCACCTTCCTTGATTTTTATTTGCTTATGAATACCTCTCGACATACGGGCCAGGGCCGACATGGGTTCACCCTGGCTACCGGTTGTTATTATTATTATTTCATTGTCTTTAACGTTATTAATTTGTTTAATATCAATTTCCATTTTTTCGGGAATATGGATGTATCCAAGATTTTTCGCGATATTTGTGCTAACCTCTATACTTCTGCCGTTAATTAGTATTCTACTGCCTTTTGACTTTGCAATATTAATTATTTGCTGTATTCTCGCGACATTTGAAGCAAACAGAGCTACAATGATACGGCCTTTGCTTTCAGTGATTATTTTTGCCAGTGTTTCACCTATCTTCTTGTCAGAGATAGTATAGCCTTCCTTTTCCACATTTGTGGAATCTGACAGTAGTGCGAGAACCCCTTCATCTCCACACCTGGCGAACTTGTTTAAATCGGTCATTACGCCATCCACCGGTGTATGGCTGATTTTAAAATCGCCTGTATGTACAATAAGTCCGTAAGGAGTTTTAATGGCAATCCCTACGCCGTCCACAACGCTGTGACTTACACTAATAAACTCAAGCTCGAAAATTCCTATCGTAAGTTTCTTTTTATGAGAAATTTCATGAAGAGAAGTTGATGAAAGAAGGCCATGCTCTTCAAGTTTGTGTTTTACCATTCCAAGCGTGAAACGAGTTCCGAAGACCGGAACATTTATTTCTTTAAGCAGATATGGCAGAGCTCCAATATGATCTTCGTGAGCATGAGTTAAAACAATTCCTGCAATTTTGGACTTATTTTCTTTAAGGTAACTGATATTAGGTATAACGTAGTCAACACCAAGCATATAATCTTCAGGAAACATAAGACCTGCATCAACAACAAAAATAGTATCGCCGTATTCAAAGGCCATCATATTAAGGCCGATTTCTCCCAATCCGCCCAATGGAATTATTTTTAATTTCACAATTTACCTCTTTTTTCCTTCTCAAAAGATTCGCAAATAACATTTTCTACTTTTTTCAGAAGATCGTTCCTGGTTTTTCTACTATAATTTTTTGTTTCAATTGATTTTTTGATTTCTATAGTAACATTTCCCGGTTTTATAATGATTTTATCTTTAGACATGATAGGCCATGTTCCATGTATTATTACAGGAACTATCGGAGCTCCTGATTCCACAGCTAAAACAAATCCGCCGTTTTTAAATGGTCCGATATTACCATCTTTGCTGCGTGTGCCCTCGGGATAGATTAATACGGAAACTCCTTCCTGAATATTTCTCGCAGCCTTTTTTAAGCTTTTAAAAGCAGCTCTGCGATTTGATCTGTCAATATTAATATGTCCTACCCTGTGCATTGCATTACCGAAAATTGGTATCTTGAAAAGTTCCGCTTTTGCAACCCATCTGAACTTAAAAGGAAGATAAGCCAGTGCAACAGGAATATCAAAATTGCTCTGGTGATTAGACATATATATATAAGACCTGTCAGGTCGTATATTATCACTGCCTTTAACCGTTACTTTAATACGGCTGACGGCAAGTACAAACTTTGCCCATGTTTTTGTAATATTATAAGACAGATTGCCATTTTTATTTATAAAGGATGCAAATATGGTAAGACTGCTTAAGACAATGGTAGCAGGAATCGTAAATATTGCAATAATCAGGGTGCGTATCATATATATCAAGTACTGTGATTTATAAATCAGAAATCAGAAATTAGATTAGGAAGTTAGAGGTTAGCTGGAAAGCCGGAGCGTGGATTAGAGATTAGTATCCGGAGCCTTATGCTATTATTTCCAGTTTTTTTAATATTGAATCAATAAACTGAATAATCCAGTTGCGTTGGGCTTCGGTTGCATAGCTTATACAATTACATCGTATTTTATTTCCGGATCTTATAAGAAGTTCACAGGATACAAGATCAGGTTTTATGTTTATTGCAAAATAAAATGGCTGGCATTCTTTATGTTCTGCCTGAATATCGGTTAGAATGTTTTTATCAAGCTGTACCTGGTATATTCCGGCCATTTTTGAATGACCGATATTTTTATCCAGATAAGTCTTAATCTTTTCGTACTCTCCAAGCCTTAGCTCATCAATAATATATTGTTTCATGATAATTTATTTAGTTAGCATAGTTTATTGTAGCATGCAACCTAAATCCTGCAAATGTCGAGATCTAAATATATTTGCCTGGAACGTTTTTTCTTGCAAATGTTTCCACCAAAACCGATCTGTGAAAATTTTATAAAGGCGGCCTGAAACTATGATGCATAGTTGATGAAGTTATTTTGTCCACGTTCCTAAGGCAAAAAAGGACAGAAAAAACAGTCAAGATATGGCACGAAATTTGTTAACGGACTTCCCTGGTTAACTCAACCTGTTTTTGCAAGCACCGGTAATTTTAATCTCAAATCCCAAAGATATCAAAACAACTTGCTATTCCATCAACTTTTGTGATTTGAGATAGAATAAAGCGGGAGTTATTTTGTCCCTGTTTATAATTTTCAGAATTAGCGCCGGTCAAGAGTGTTCCTTGAGCAACCGGCAACGAGTGGAGAATATTTAAATGCATCATTTTAATTACCTTGATAATGAGCTGTATTGCGAAGATGTTCCTATAAAATTGATTGCAGAAAAGGTGGGCACTCCTTTCTATTTATACAGCTATGCGACCTTGCGACGTCATTTTCTTACATTTAATGATTCCTTTGACGGAATAGACCGGCTTGTGTGTTTTTCTGCGAAAGCAAACACCAACCTGGCGGTTTTAAAACTTTTTGCGGATCTTGGAAGCGGCCTTGATATTGTTTCAGGCGGTGAGCTTTACCGTGGTTTAAAAGCCGGTATCCCGCCGGAAAAAATAGTTTATTCAGGTGTCGGAAAACGCAAGGATGAAATTGATTATGCTCTTAACTCTGAAATACTTATGTTTAATATTGAGTCCATTGAAGAACTTGAGCTTATAAACGACAGGGCAATGTTATTAAAAAAGAAAGCTCCTGTAGCCATTAGGGTCAACCCTGATGTGGATCCAAAGACTCATCCTTATATTTCGACCGGACTTGAGAAAAACAAGTTTGGAATTGACACTGAAACTGCAATTGAAGCTTATAAGATAGCTGGTAGGCTTGGAAATATTGATGTTATTGGTATTGACTGCCACATAGGATCGCAGATTACAGAAGCAAAACCATTTAAGGATGCCCTTAACAGGGTAAAAGTTCTGATAAATAAACTAAGGGAGCTCAATATTGATATTAAATATATTGATATAGGCGGGGGACTTGGAATAACCTATGATGATGAATCGCCCCCGCATCCCGGTGAGTATGCAAGATCAATTATGCAGGCAATTGCGGATATGCATGTAAAACTTATCCTGGAGCCGGGCAGAGTTATTGTAGGGAATACAGGGATACTTGTTGCCAGGGTTCTTTACAGAAAATCCGGGAAGGCAAAGGAATTCGTTATAGTTGATGCAGGAATGAATGATCTGGTCAGGCCGACTTTGTACAACGCATTTCATGCCATCAAGCCTGTTGTTGAGCTTGAAGGTGAACAAATAGTTGCGGATGTTGTGGGGCCTATTTGTGAGACAGGAGA
>DAOURZ010000124.1 GCA_030627475.1 Deltaproteobacteria bacterium
ACATTAAGCTTATCAGACAACAGTTCAATATTTCTCTGGAAAATACTGACAGCAATGATTATTATATACTGAAGCTGTTGCCGCTGAAGAAAACAAATGATTTGTCATACATAAACCTGTCAATTTCAAAAAAGACATTTTATCTTGAAGAGATTGTTACATATAATGCATACGGTGATGAGACCCGAATAAAGCTGATTGATATTAAACTATTGGAGAATCCTGACGATTCGATGTTTATTTTTAAGATACCTTATGGTACAGATGTGCTGAAACTTGATGAATAAGAACCGGTTTACAGTTTACGGCTTACGGTTCATGGCTGTTCAAAACATGAAACTGTGAACTGTTACGTAAGGAACATGGATATAAAAAATGAGAGATAAGATAAAAAACCTGCTGAAAAAGAGAAAAGCAATTATGCTTGCACATAATTACCAGCCTCCGGAGATACAGGATATTGCTGATCTTTGCGGTGATTCACTTGAATTGAGTATAAAAGCTTCCAAGACAGATGCCGAGGTTATTTTGTTTTGTGGAGTAACTTTTATGGCAGAGACAGCTTCAATCCTGTCGCCGCATAAGACAGTTCTGCTTCCGCGCAAAGATGCAGGGTGTCCTATGGCGGACATGGTAATTCCGGAAGACCTTCAAGCCAGGCTTGCAGAATTTCCTCCAATGCCGGTTGTAACTTATGTTAATTCATCTGCATCGGTTAAGGCGATCTCAACTATTTGCTGCACATCTGCGAATGTTGTTGCGGTCGTAAACAGTCTTGATGCTGATGAACTCATGATGGTTCCTGATCGAAACCTTGCTATGTATACAGCTTTGCATTCAAAAAAGAAGATACATTTCTGGGATGGATACTGTCCGGTTCATGACAACCTCACTGTTGCAGATGTTAATGCTGCAAAACAAAAGTATTCTGATGCCGTTTTTATGGCTCATCCGGAATGTCCGCCGGAAATTATTAATATAGCGGATGTTGCTTTAAGTACTTCGGGCATGATCAGATATGCCATGGAATCAAAAAGCAGATCTTTTATCGTAGGGACTGAAACAGGATTGCTTTATTCATTGAAAAAGGCAAATCCCGACAAATCTTTTTATCCTGCATCTTCAAACATGGAATGTAGCGATATGAAGAAGATCACTCTTGAAGATATTGTCAGAAGCCTTGAATTCATGGAAGGTAAGGTTAAAGTGCCTGAAGATATACAGCGGCCTGCGTTAAAAGCGGTTCAGAGGATGATAGAGCTTTCGTAAATAGACTAAAGTTTTTAGGGTTCAGGTTTTTTCTCGTTCCTATGCAGGAACGCAGGAACGAGAAAAAACCTGAACCGTCCGCTGTAAAGTCCAGCCACCGATCCCGAATTTTCGATTCCTTTTTTTTATTACATGCTGTTTAAAATTTCCTCCGGGATATCGGCGTTGGTATATACTTTTTGAACATCATCACAATCTTCAAGGTTTTCCATCAATCTTACCATCTGTTCTGCTTCTTTCCCTTCGAGATTTACTGTTGATTTTGGAAGCATAGTTATTTCAGATGCAATGTAAGATATTGATTCTTTGTCCATTGCTATTTTAACTAATTCAAAATCCTGAGGTTCGGTGATAATTTCAAAATTACTATCATCCTCTCTCACATCTTCAGCGCCGGCATCTATGGCGATTTCCATCACAACTTCCTCATCGACGTTATTGTTTTCAACAACAATATAGCCTTTTTTGTCAAACATCCATGCAACGCAGCCATTCTCACCCAAATTCCCTCCGGATTTGCTTAGAATGTGGCGAATATCAGCAACGGTTCTGTTTTTATTATCTGTTAGTGATTCAATTATAATAGCGGCACCACCCGGGCCGTAACCCTCGTAAATTATATCTTCATAATTTACTCCCTCAAGTTCTCCGGTTCCCTTTTTTATAGCTCTTTCAATATTGTCTTTGGGCATGTTTTCGCTTTTTGCTGCCTGAATTGCTGTCCTCAGTCTTGGATTTGATGCAGGGTCTCCTCCTCCTCCTGTACGAGCTGCTACAGTAATTTCCTTTATGAGTTTTGTAAAGATTTTGCTTCGTTTGGCATCAGTTGCACCCTTTTTATGTTTAATTGAAGACCACTTGCTATGACCTGACATATTTTCCTCCTGATTTTTATCTAAAAACTTGCCCAATTATATAAATCTCTTTACTTGCCTTTCGGCTGCTTTGTGGTTTGAAAATTTTACTTTTTTTAAAGCAGGCTTTTACTGAATCTGAAAATTTGTTAAAATCTTCGCCCTGAAAAATCTTGCACACAAATGATCCTCCAGGCATAAGAGTTTTTTGAGCAATTGACAGAGCTGCTTCACAAAGGTTAAATGATCTTGCAGCATCAACATGTTTATTTCCGGTTGTAGCCGGTGCCATATCACTTAAAATAACGTTAAATTTTCCCCCTGTTAACTTATTATAAAACTCATCATCAACAGAGAGAATATCCGCAGTATATATCCTGGCATTTGATGGGATCTTTATAGATAAAGGTTTTAGGTCAACTCCAATTACCTGCCCTTTTTTACCCGCCAATTCTGCCGCATAGATAAGCCATGATCCCGGTGAGCAACCCAAATCAAGAACTCTGTCTCCTTTTTTAATTAAATTGTATTTTCGATGTATTTCTTTAAGTTTATAAACCGATCTTGCCGGAAAATTTTCTTTTTTAGCGAGTGTGGAATAATGATCTTCCCACCTCTTGTTTTTTGAATTGTTTCGCATTGTTAAAATAAAATTTCTATAGCTTTTGCTACTGTTGTGATCCCAATAACATCTATACCCTTAACTTCCGTCATACGTTTAAGATTGCTTTCCGGTACAAGGCATTTTGAAAAACCCATTTTTTTTGTTTCATTAACTCTGGTTTCAATGTGGCTTACAGCTCTGACTTCACCGGTCAATCCTACTTCGCCAAAAACAAGTGTTGCATCAGAAATAGGCTTATCTAAAAAACTTGATGCGATGGCGGAAACAATTCCCATGTCAATAGCCGGCTCATCTACCTTTACACCCCCGGCTACATTCATGAATATATCATGACCTATTAAATTCATACCCATTTTTTTTTCCATAACAGCTACAAGCAAGGCAACCCTATTTTGATCAAGACCAAGAACTGTTCTTCTTGGTGTTCCAAAATTTGTACTGCTGGCGAGAGCCTGAAGTTCAACAAGTATCGGTCTGGTGCCTTCCATGCTGGAAGTTACAACTGATCCCGGTGTATTTACAGGACGTTCTGAAAGAAATATCGCAGAAGGATTTACAACTTCCGTAAGGCCGGTTTCATTCATTTCAAATACACCTATTTCGTTTGTCGATCCGAATCTGTTTTTAACAGCACGCAGAATTCTGAAAACATGATTTCTATCGCCTTCAAAATAAAGAACCGTATCTACCATATGTTCCAAAAGTCTTGGACCGGCTATGGCACCATCTTTTGTTACATGCCCAACCAGAAATATTGGAACACTTGTTTTTTTGGCTATGAACATGAGTTTAATGGCTGACTCCCTGACCTGACTTACACTCCCCGGAGCAGAAGTGAGATCCGGGTTGAACATGGTCTGGATGGAATCTATTACAAGTACATCCGGCCTGGTTTCTTTAATCATTGTCTGTATGGATTCTATATCTATTTCTGATGCCACCAGCAAATTGGTGGAGACAGTTGAAAGCCGTTTGCTTCTCAAGCTTATTTGTTTAATTGATTCTTCCCCGGAAACATAAAGTACCTTATGTCCCATGTTTGCAAGGCCATGCAATGCCTGCAACATCAGGGTGGATTTGCCTATTCCGGGAGTACCACCTATAAGCACAAGTGTGCCCGGAACAAGCCCGCCTCCCAAAACCCTGTCAAATTCGTTGATTCCGGTTAATAAACGATATTCATCCTCAAGTTTAATTGAGTTGATCGGGACAGGTTTTGATTGAAGAGATAATGTATTGCGCCTTGCTTCTTGAGACGGCTTCACTATTTGCATTTCTTCTACGAATGTCTTCCATTGTCCGCAGTCAGGGCACTTCCCCATCCATTTAGGCGTTTGATATCCACATGCCTGACAGCAAAAAAATGTCCTGGAATTTTTTTTCATATTAACCATGTCCGCAAATTGTTATTGTTTGACATTTAAATTTATATCATGGCATTTATATTCTTACAAGGTAATCGTTTACAGGTTACAAAACTTCACCGAGAACCCAAAGCCCTGAACCCCTGATCTCATCATGATTGATTATCACGTACATACCTCTCTTTGCCACCATGCAGAAGGTGTCATGGAAGCATATATAAAAAAAGCAATAGATACAGGTTTAAAAGAAATATGCTTTCTTGACCATCTGATTATTGCAGAACCAGCAAACAGACTTTCCATGACACCCGGCGAGGTGCCTTTTTATTTTCAGGCAATTCAGCTTTTTAAAAATAAATACAGCGGCATCATTAATGTTAAAGCCGGCCTGGAAGTTGATTTTCATCCAAAACATATCAACCTTGTCAGAGATATTGCAGGTATGTATGCATTTGATGTTATCGGAAGTTCTCTGCATTTTCTTGATGGTATTGATGTAGTGACTCATAGCTCAAAATGGAGTCGGGGAGAAAATGACACAGATTATATTTACGGCCTTTATCTTGAAAATTTTGACAAGATGCTGGATTACGATTATTACGATATAATATGTCATTTTGATTTGTTAAAAAAATTTGGAAGGAAACCTTTAAAAAACTTTGATAAAGAAATAAATGAGATCTTGTCAAAGATAAAAAAGAAGAATTTATCATTGGAGCTTAATACAAGCGGATATAATCATCCGGTTAATGAGACTTATCCTTCCATGGAGATTATAAAAAAATGTTTTAAAAAGGGGATTTTTTTTACTATCGGGTCAGATGCTCATAAGCCTGAGAGCGTTGGTCAGCATTACGACAAGGCATTGCCATTGCTTGTTTCGGCTGGATACAGCCATATAGCCACATTTGAAAAGCAATGTCTCAGAATGATCCCCATTACAGATTTTTAACCTGGGTTGTTATAAACATTATGCCTATTAAAATTAACTACAGCACAATTATAGTTCTGTTTGCAAGCTTGCTGATATTCATTGCCATGCCATTCGTTCAAAAGCCGA
>DAOURZ010000001.1 GCA_030627475.1 Deltaproteobacteria bacterium
CGCTCTTGTAATTGCTACATACATAAGTCTGCGTTCTTCATGAAGACCCATTTCTGAATCCATGGCTTTCCAGTGAGGAAAAAGCTGTTCTTCACATGCAACCACAAAGACCACCTTGTATTCCAACCCCTTGGAAGCATGTATAGTTGACAGGATTACTCCGCTTTGTTTATCTTCTTCATCCTCATCTTCCTTGTCCTCCTTAATCAGAGCGGCTTCTTCAAGATATTCTACAATTGTATCTTTCTGGGAACCCGAATAAATAAGCTGCTCAATATTCTCCTGTCTTGAGGTATAATCCATGGAATTGGCTATGGAATAATGCTTGATATAATCCATATAGTTAATCCTTGATAATATCTCTTGAATTGCAGCATCAGGTTTCATGTCCTTAATATCATCAAGTAACCGGATTACATCATTGAGAGAATTATATATTTTTGGAGCAAGAAGCTTTTCACCAAGGGCATTGCGCGCTGCATCCTGAAGGCTCATTGCTCCTGTTTTTATCTGAGCAATTTTATTGATAGCCGCTGGGCCGATCCCACGTTTGGGAATATTTACAATCCGCTCAAAAGATGTATCATCTTTTTCAAAAACTGCTGCAGTAAGATAGCAGTTTATATCCATGATCTCCTTACGTTCAAAAAATCCCTTTCCACCGAGCATTTGATACGGGATTCCAAAAGATCTGAATGCCTTCTCAAAGGAAAGAGAGCAAAATTTAGTCCGGTATAAAACAGCAATATTGCTACAAGCAAGACCCTTTTCGCAAAGCACCTTGATCTTTCGGGCAACCCAATTTGCCTCTTCTTTTTCATTGAAAAAATCATAAAGCTCAACAAGTCCACCATGCTTGTTGGAAAAGCACTTTTTTTCCATCTTGTGGTCATTATATTCGATCAGATTATTTGCCGTTTGAACAATCTCGTCTGCAGAACGATAGTTCTGTTCCAGCCTGAACACTTTGGCCTTTTTGTATTTTTCAGGAAACGACAGGAAATGGTCCATATTGCTTCCCCTGAATGAATAAATAGCCTGCCAGTCATCCCCTACGCAAAAGAGGTTGCCGTTTTGAAGCAACAACCCTGTAAGATCTTCCTGAAGATTATTGGTGTCTTGATATTCATCCACAAGAATAAACTGGAAAAGCTTTTGGTACTGCTTGCGCACATCCTTATGATCCCGAAGCAGATTGCGCGTTAAAAGCAAAATATTATCAAAATCAACGGCGTTATTTGATTTCAGTTCCTTTTCGTAAAGATTGAAAACATCAAGCAATTTGATACGGAAAGCATAAAGCTTACCGTCAAGATAATCAAAAGGATTGCCCGAGTTTTTTGCTCTGGAAAGTTGAGATAGAACAGGTTGGACATACTTTTTGTCAAAATTCATTTTTCCGACAACAATATCCTTGATTAGCTTTTGCTGCTGGTATCCTGCGTAAATCTGAAGAGGAATATTATACTCAAGCAGAGCACAATGTTTCTTTAAGATTGTAAAACATGCGGAATGAAATGTTCGAACCCATGGAAAACGTTTTGACGGAATTTTTGTCATACGAACAAGACGGCTTTTCATCTCACCGGCAGCCTTATTGGTAAACGTAATTGCAAGAATACGTTCAGGGTCATAGCCGTTTGACATAAGATGAGCAATTTTAGCAGTCAACGTACGTGTTTTACCTGAACCAGCGCCGGCTACAACCAGAGCAGGAGATCCAATATACTCTACAGCGTCCCTTTGTTGAGTTGAAAGTTGCATAATTTTCCTGTTTTGGTATTGCCGGTTTCCCTGATTATTTCCGGCCAAAATTAGAATCAAGCCTTTATCATCAAATATAGTAAGGTGTCAACCTGGAGAAACGTCAAATGTGATTCACCCTGTACCTCTTGACACGTTTCGGGTATTAAGTTATTCTTTCAGAAATTTGAAAACTCATTATTAAATTAACCTGGTGTGGCGGGCGCTCAAATGATATATAAAAAAAACAGACCGGTTGATATCTCCTCTTTCAGGCACCTATATCCGTTTAAGTCCCATTATATGGATTTAAACGGGCTTAAATACCACTTTGTTGACGAAGGGTCCGGCGATCCGCTTATAATGATCCATGGAAATCCCACATGGTCATTCTATTATCGCAACCTTATTACAGCGCTTTCACCTCAATTCCGCACCATTGCGATAGACCATATCGGTTGCGGACTGTCTGACAAGCCGGACACAAAAACATATGATTACAGTCTGAAAAATCGTATAGATGATCTGGAAACTCTTTTAGATCATCTTGATTTGAAGAAAAAGCTGACTCTTGTCGTTCATGACTGGGGTGGAATGATCGGAATGGCTTATGCCATAAAACACTCAGACATGGTGAAACGCATAATCATAATGAACACAGCGGCTTTTTTTCCTCCAAAAAACAAAAAGCTGCCTGTCAGGCTGAGGCTCATAAGAGATATTTGTCCATTCGCACGTCTTGCAGTACTTGGTTTCAATCTATTTGCATATAGCGCTCTTTTCATGGCAACAAAAAAGGGACTCTCAAAAGATGTAAAATCCGGTTTGATTGCTCCGTACAATTGTTGGAAAAACAGAATAGCTACGCTAAGGTTTGTTCAGGACATTCCTTTACGCAAAAATGACCATAGCTACAACCTTGTCAAACAAGTTGATAAAAATCTGCATAAACTTTCAAAGATTCCAATGCTGATATGCTGGGGCAGGCATGACTTTGTTTTTGACCTCTCATACCTTGCAGAATGGCAGCGCCGTTTTCCTGATGCAGAAGTTCATAATTTTTCAGATGCAGGCCATTATGTCCTTGAAGACGAGCCGGATAAAATCATAGTATTAATTAAAAAATTTTTAAAAAATTACCGGATATAACAAAATTAAAAAACCATGCCCCCTGAACCTGACAATCTGAGTAGTTACAATATTTCAAACCATCTCGGACGGATGGCAGAAATTTATCCACACAAAAGAGCTGTTGTTTATCCTGCAGCTCATGATAAATATAAAAGAGTTGCGTATTCCCATCTAACCTTTCAGCAGCTTGACAGGGAATCTGACTGTTATGCGCACGGTCTTGAAAATGCAGGCATAAAACAAGGAACAAGAACGGTTTTAATGGTAAAGCCCGGTATTGAATTTTTTGTCCTGACATTTGCCATATTCAAGGTTGGAGCTGTACCTGTTTTTGTTGATCCAGGCATGGGAATAAGCCGAATGCTGAGGTGCCTTGAAGAAAGCCGGCCCCAGGTTTTTATCGGAATACCTGTAGCCCATGCTCTTAGAAAATTTCGCCCAAAATATTTTAAAACAGTAAAAACATGCATAACTGTAGGAAAACGTTGGTTCTGGGGAGGATTAGCACTTAAAGATATTCGCCAGACTCCCTGGAAGCCATACAACATTGCTGAAACCGGGCAAAACGATATGGCAGCCATATTATTTACCACAGGTAGTACAGGCCCAGCTAAAGGTGTAGTATATACGCACGGCACATTTGATGCACAGATAAAACATATAAAATCCCATTTTAATATAACTTCCGATGAAATAGATCTTCCCACATTCCCTCTTTTTGCCCTGTTCGACCCTGCTTTGGGAATGACGTCAATTATACCGGATATGGACCCAACAAAGCCTGGATTTGTTAACCCTGAAAAAATCATAGAGCCTATTATGAATCAGGGAGTTACCAATATGTTTGCATCACCCGCGCTGCTGAACAAAGTAGGACGATACTGCAAAAACAAAGGCGTAACTCTACCTTCGCTAAAAAGAGTTATTTCCGCAGGCGCTCCGGTTTCTCCATCAAATATTAAAAGGTTTGCCTTGACTTTATGTGATGGCATTGAGGTTCATACTCCCTATGGCGCTACCGAAGCAATGCCTGTGATATCAATAGGAAGCAACGAAATACTGTCCGAAACAGCTGAGCTGAGCAAGAAGGGCTTTGGCATATGCGTAGGCCGTCCTGTTTGCGACATAGAAGTGCGCATTATTGAGATAAATGATAATCAAATCGAAAAGTGGTCGGATGCAATCATTCTGTCTGATGGCGAGATAGGTGAAATAACGGTGTCAGGAGATCAGGTCACAAGGCAGTATTTTCGTAACCCACGAGCAGACGCGCTTTCCAAAATAAAAGAAGGAAATAAGACATGGCACAGAATGGGGGATCTCGGCTGGATAGACAAAAAGGGAAGAATATGGTTCTGCGGCCGAAAAAACCAGCGAGTAATTACCAAAAACGGCTTACTGTTTACAATACCATGTGAAGCTATATTCAACAACCATCCAATGGTATTTCGAAGCGCTCTTGTCGGAGTCGGTTCTCCGTTAGACCAAAAACCGGTGATATGCATTGAACTGGAACATGACAAAAAAAGAAAAAGAAAAAAAATTATTAAAAAAGAACTCCTTGAACGTGCAAAAAGCAGTGTCATGACAAAGAACATTGAAACAATACTTTTCTATAAGGCATTTCCTGTTGATATAAGACACAATTCAAAGATTTTTCGCGAAAAACTGGCCATATGGGCAGAAAAGCATGTGAATGTTTCACCCAAAGGAAAAACACATGGAACAGATAAAAATTACCGTATTGTGTGAGGATACTGTTGGTGGACAGAGGGGTTTAATTGGAGAACACGGCTTTTCCGCCCTGATTGAAAAGAACGGACAGAAAATTCTTTTTGATACAGGCCAGGGCATGTCCCTATCCAATAACGCACAGGTACTCGGAATTAATCTAACGCAACTCAAGAAGGTCATTCTCAGTCACGGCCATTATGATCATACAGGTGGCCTTCCATCTGTGCTGTATCCGCCGCGAGGTGTCGAGGTTATTGCTCATCCTGACATTTTTTCAAAAAAATACGCTGAAATAGAAACACTTGCCGGCAAACAAAAAGTTTTCATCGGCATTAAATATTCTCAAGACTATCTTGAAGGTACACTGCAAGCCAGATTTAATTTGATGCGGAAATTTTCCGAAATCGCGCCGGGAATTTTCTTTTCAGGCGAAGTGCCGAGAGAAACGGACTTTGAATACCCGGACAAAAGGCTCAAGGTAAAGCATAAGGGAAAGATCGCTGATGACCCCCTGCTGGACGATATCAGTCTCTTGATTGAAACGGATCAGGGACCGGTTATTCTGCTTGGATGTGCCCATGCAGGGGTGGTCAACATCATGAACCATTTTTCGGCCAAAACGGGACACAAGAAATTTCATGCCGTGATAGGAGGCACACATCTCGGATTTATGATGGGGGCAGGTCAGCAAATAAAAAAGTCTATGGATGCATTTGATGACTATGCAGTGGACATCATTGCCGTCTCCCACTGTACCGGACAGAAAACCGCAGCTATGTGTTATAACAGATTCAAAAGCCGGTTCGCCTTTGCCTGTGCCGGATGGAACCTAAGCTGAATTCAGCATTTCCTTTAACTTATTTGATAAATTCTTTATACTGAAAGGTTTCTGAATAAATCCATCACAGCCTCTATTCAGGATTTCAGTTGCCTGGCCATTAACGCTGTATCCGCTTGAGAGGAGAACCTTTATTTCGGGGTTTATCTTTTTCAGTCTGTCATAAACCTCACTACCACCGATATCGGGCATAATCATGTCCAGAATAACTATATCAATTTTAGCCATATTTTTTTTATAGATATCTATAGCTTGCTTTCCGTTGTTTGCTGTCAAAATCTTATATTCCATTATTTCCAGCATCTGCTTACCAACATCAATAATCATGTTCTCATCATCCACAAAGAGAATTGTCTCATTTCCTCTCAAAATCTGTTTTTTACTGATCACTGCATCTTGCTCTATCTTCTCTGCTGTTGATGCAGGCAAATAGACATTAAATGTGCTTCCCTCACCATTTTCACTGTAAACATTGATAAAACCACCATGATGCTTGATGATGCCGTAAACAGAAGCCAAACCCAAACCGGTTCCTCTCCCCATCTCTTTTGTGGTAAAAAAAGGATCAAATACTTTTTGCCGGGTTGCCTCATCCATGCCCATTCCTGTGTCGGTTATAGAAATTTTTACATATCTCCCTGATTTTATCCGGTATGTTGCCTTATAATTTTTATCTATCATGACATTTTCTGTTTTCAAATATATTTTTCCACCGCCGGGCATTGCGTGCCAAGCGTTGACGTATAGATTCAACAGCACTTGTTCCATTTGTCCATGATCTGCTTCAATCGTCCAGATATCTTTTTGATATTTTCTATGGATCGTTATCTCTTTTTTTGTACGGGCAAACATTCCGGAACTTTTCTCAATTATAGCATTTATATCAATCGGCTTTACCTCATATCTGCCCGCTCTGGCAAAACCCAGGAGCTGTTTTGTAAGGCCTGTTGCATTTTTGACACATTCCTTTATATCTTTTAGATATTCAAAATGAGGATGCTTTGAATCAATATTTATTGCCATCAAAGAAGCACAGCCATGGATACCCATAAGCAGGTTGTTGAAATCATGGGCAATGCCGCCTGCCAGAGTGCCTATTGCTTCCATTTTCTGGGCTTGCTGAAATTGTTTTTCAAGTCGCTTCGTTTTAGTGATATCTTCATAAAGTACCAGGGCCTGCCCTGCCTCCATGTTCACCATTCTGAAAAAAATCGTCTTTTTCGAGCTGTCCCTGCATGTCACATTCAACTCTTGCTGAAAAGTTTTTTCTTGTTCCGTATTATTTTTAAGCTGAAACCACATCGCAACAGCTTTGCTCCTTTGTTTACTGTCAGGGTACGCTTTTTTAAACCACTCCTTTCCAGTCGGGATATCTTTCAGAGTATATCCAAAGAGTTCTGTAAATTTTGAGTTGATATACTCGTAACGACCATTCTTTTTGATTAAGGATATTCCAAAGGGAGATTTTTCAACCAGAACACGGAATCGCTCTTTTTCTTTATTCAGTTCTGTGTTTGCAGTTACGCTGGCAATCACACTCCCGATCTGGGTGGATATGCTTTCAAGAGTAGATCTGGCAAAATCCGGTACCTTATCAAGAGTATGTGAAGAGATATTCAGGCATCCAATAATTCTGCCCTCACACTTAACAGGAACAACGGCAAGAGCGCGTAATTTCTCATTGCACCTTGCATCATTGATATTCGGCAATATTTCTTTGTATTGCTTATACACAGGTTTTCCAGCCATAATCAGGCGCATGTTATCCGAATCTCTATCATAATGTGATACGCAATTGACAAAAGTGGCTGACAATCCCTTGTGAAAGGCAAGATTTATTGCTTTCGAGTCTTTGTCCACGAGATATCCCCCGCCGCAATCCATTCCGGAAATATTGATGGCAGCATCAACGCAAAGGCGAAGAACATCATCCAATCCGGTAGCGGCAACAAGCGCCAGACCAAGGTCACGCTGGGCGCGGATCAATTTGTCGGCTTGTTTGCGGGAGGTAACGTCTCTTATAACAGCCAACAAATGGGAGCGATCCCCATAATTAAACATACTTCCGCTTACTTCGACATTAAATGTGCTGCCATCCTTACGAACATCCAATGATTCTGCATGAAATTCACCGCTTGTATGAACATCTTTCTTGAATTGTTCAAAAAAATAATGATAATCCGGGTGAACTATATCCTTTCCTGAAAGTTTTACTATTTCTTCATAGGAATAACCATACATTAAACAGGCTTGAGGATTTGCCTCAACAATTATTCCATTATCATCGAAGATAATAAGTGAATCCGTGGTAGCATTAAAAATGCCGCTATATCGTGCTTCGCTTGCTTCCAACTGTTCTTTTTTGACAGTTGTTGTCGCAAGTTTAGTAATCATCCGGTTGAAATCTTTAACAAGTTCTCCCACATCACCGGACATGGAGGATTTTACGCGCACTTCGAAATTACCTTGATTGACTGCTCTTGTTGCATCACGAAGCTGGGTGACGGAGCGGGAAAGATAGCTTCCCACCCAAAAAGCCAGAATCAGAACAAACACAATACCTATACCCATAAACAAAAATCCGGTGGTTCTGAAAAATTTTATCAGCCTGTTTACGACAGCCGTCATGTAACGGGTTGTGTCGTTAGAAACGTTCTGGGCAACTACTATAGGCTGGATGAATTCGTCTATATAAGTAGTTGCTGCAACGCCAAGTCGAATGCCGTCGGCAGTCTTTTCACCAAGTGGTGCAATACACATAAATTTTTCGCATATTTTCCCATCAGGTTCTTTCCACAGGTAGAATCCGCTCGAATATTTTCCATCCAGACTGGCTTCCATAATTGTCCAGAACTCAGACAATTTATCAACCAGGAAATGCAGATCCATGTTTTCAATTGCAGGATTTTTGTGAAACCGGCAAATAGCTGTATCCGAATTCTGAACTGCCGTATATCCTGATTTACCCACCGGTTGAACAGCGATTTTTCTGAATCCGGAATTGTTTTGCAGGTCGTGGAGCGTCATTTCAGGGTGAGCTTGAAGGTATAATTCCAATTGAAGTACCACATCCAGCGCTTTCTGGTGAATAAAGTCTTCCACCATTTGCTTTAGTACAACTTCAGTGCGTTGCCACTGTTCTTTCTGTCCCTGCTGAATTGCATGATTAGTTTCGACAGGAAACCGCCCTGCAAATATGTTCATTAAAAAAGCAAAAATTATGGCAGGAATCAAACCGGAAATAAGAGTCAGGCCTATCAATCGGCTACTGAATTTTTTCAGAAAAAACTTTGAAAATTGCACATTAATCACCTTTGCTGCTTAGGGACGTGGACGAAATAACTTCATCAACTATACATCATAGCTTCAGGCCGCCCTACAAAGCAGTGCAGGTTTGGAAATACCGCCCTGTTTTATTTTGTAAATACCTAATTTTTCGCTATGTGCTGCCAAAAAGTATGATGTGTAACTTGATAGTATAGGAATTTCCATTTTATCGACTATTAAATCAACAGGTTGTGGAAAGTCCGCCCGATAGGGCGCTAATTTATCGAAATTATTGCCCCGCACTATTTTGCAGGGACTACCAAATGGCGAGTTATTTCAATAATTTTGGGATTTGAGGCTGGATTTGAGATTTGGCAAAGGCTGCCTGAAACTGTGATGCATAGTTGTGAAAGTTAATTCGTCCACGTTCCCAGGCTAAAAAATCTTCCTGAAATTTTTCTCTATTTTGCATATGGAAACTGCTTTCAGAAAGGATTTTACTTTGCCAAGGTCTTTTTGTCCCGGGCCTAATTCTACACCTGAACTGACGTCTACAGCATCCGGCATGCTGACTGATACAGCATTGAAAACATTCTTGGGTGCCAGGCCACCGGCAAGAATCAGGGGATATTTGTTACCAAAACTTTTAACTTTTTCCCAGTCCCATTCTATCGCATTACCTCCCGGCAAAACTCCTTTGCCGCATTCCACCAGAAATGCTGATGCTTCGTATTTTTCTGCTTCATCCAAGGTCGGATTTCCTTCTGTAAACAGAGCCTTTATTACAACAAGATTTTCTTTTTGAAGTCTTCTGACAAGCTCAGGTGATTCCTGCCCATGCAACTGGACAGCGTTAAGACGACAGAATTCAACCTTATGCATTATATTCGAAAAACTTTCATTAACAAATACTCCTACAGTTTTTACTTCTGAAGGTAAGGCCATGGAAATTTCTTTTGCCTGAATTTCAGATAAATTCCTTGGACTCTTTGGAAAAAAAACACATCCGATTGCATTTGCTCCAAGATCTGCACATCCGATTGCTTCCTCAACACCGGTCAGCCCACACACCTTAACCTGAGGACAGTTATTATTCATCTACCCTCTTTCCCATGAGAGATCTCAGGAATGCCTGGCAGTTTTCAGCTCTCACAAGACTTTCACCGATAAGAAAATTCCATATACCTGCCTGCTGATTTTTAACAATATCATCTCTGTTTTGTATTCCACTGGCAGCAACAGCTATTTGATATGGTTCAAAAAGTGATACCAGTTTTATCGCTGTATCAATATTGGTTTCAAAAGAACTTAAGTTTCGATTATTAATTCCGATCAGCCTGGCCTTTGCCTGTGTTGCTGCTTCAAGATCATTTTCCGAGTGTATTTCTACAAGAGCATCAAGTTTGAGTTCGTTACAGAGCTTTAAATAATCACATAATTGTTTTCGCGAAAGAATACGGGCGATAAGAAGCACTGCATCTGCTCCCACAACTGAAGATTCGTAAATCTGATATGAAGAGATCAAAAAATCTTTTCGAAGTACCGGCAGAGTTGATGATTCCCGAGCTTTTTTCAGGTCATCCAGACTGCCTTTAAAATAAGGCTGATCCGTCAGCACGGAGATAGCTGCCGCTCCTCCCGTTTCATATTTCTGAGCATATGCTGCAGGATTCAGGTCAGGACAAATGGTGCCTTTTGATGGAGAAGCACGTTTTATTTCAGCAATAATATTAATTCCCGAAGGACATGGCTTCTCAAGTTTTTTAATAAACGGTCGTCTTTTACTTTTAACAGATGCAAAAGCATTCTTACACAGTTGACTCTCTGAAATAAGTTTTTTTGCCTCTGCAATTTCTTCTTTTTTATGTTCAACTATTATTTTTAGAAAGTCTTTTCCCATTTATCCATTTTCCTGTGTAAAACGAACGAGTTCTTCTATCTTTTCCATAGCTGCTCCTTTGTCAATGGAATTTTCAGCAAGCTTTATTCCTTCCCGGAAATTTTTTGCTTTTTCTGCTGCGACAAGTGCTGCGGAGGCATTGATCAATACTACATTGCGTTTTGGACCTTTTTCTCCTTCAAGGATTCTTCTTGTTATTTCAGCATTAGTTTCAGGATCTCCTCCTTTGAGATCCATTGGATCAGCTCTTTTTTCAAAAAATTGTTCAGGAGTTATATCATAGGTAGTTACGAGATTATCTTTGAGTTCAGACATACGTGTCGGAGCACAAACTGAAATTTCGTCCAACCCGTCGTGTCCATGTACAACAAATGCGTGTTTTGTGCCGAGCATTCTCAAAGCATAAGCAAACATTTCAGTCAATTGAGGTGCATAAACTCCAAGAAGCTGGCAATTTGCGGCAGCGGGATTTGTCAGAGGCCCGAGCATGTTGAAAATACTACGAATCCCAACTTCTTTTCTTGCTTTGGCAGCATATCTCATCGCTCCATGATAAAGGGGTGCGTATAAAAAGCCAATGCCGATTTCCTGAATTGCTTCTTCAACTATTTCCGGATTTATATCCAGTTTTACTCCCAGAACTTCAAGAAGATCAGCACTGCCGCATTGGCTTGACACAGAACGATTTCCGTGCTTTGCTACCGTTACACCGCAACCTGCTACAACAAAAGCAGTTGTGGTTGAAATATTAAATGTTTGAGCGGCGTCTCCACCGGTTCCGCATGTGTCCACCACATTGGGGGCTGAGACCTGAATGCGCAAAGCTTTTCTGCGCATGGCTCGAGCTGCTCCGGCCAGTTCTTCAAAGGTTTCGCCTTTTGTGGCCAGAGCTGCCATAAACGCAGCAATCTGAGTGTCAGTAACATTACCTGAAAATATTTCAGTAATCATTTGAGACATTTCAGCTTCGCTCAAATCATTTTTCTGAACAATTTTTTGAAGATTTTCCCGAAACATGATTGCTATTCTCCTTTTTTTACTGAGCCCTTATTGCTGGGTTATGTGGATTTATCAATCAATTGAAAAGAGTTAAGGATTGATATATTTTTTTAGTTTTTGATAGAAATTTTGATGAGAACCAAAGGTATAAAGAATAAGAGAGTTTTCTATACTTTCATATGCCAAAAAAATTAACGATTGCATGGACTTAAATTTATATACTCGAACCCCGCTCAGATCACCAATTTTCATGGTTCCTGTTTCCGGGTCTTGAGCTATTTTACTAACTGCCTTATCTAAATCTTTAATTTGGTTCTTATGTAGTTTTTTTTTCTGTTTGGAAAACAAAGGGGACTGAATGATTTTATTGATTTTAATCATTCGCCTTCTCCAAAAACATACGAGGTTCCAAACCCAGCTTTAATTTGCTCCTTTGCAACAAGAATTTCCTGAATAAATGGCAATGGCAGATCTGGATTTTCTTCAATTATTTGGCCTATGCTTGCCCAATATTCAATTTGACCGGCAATAGATCGTTTAAATATTTTTGATTTAATTTTGGCTTTTATTACAAGATTATCTGATATTTTAACGGCTGTCGGCATAATTATACTCCATTTTTATGGTTCATATTATGATGAATAACAATATAAACCATAAAACAATATTCTGCAACTATTAATTCCATATTGTTACATTACAAATTGCTCAATTTGATTTTTACTCTTGACCTGGAATTATTCTAATGTTAGATTAAGTTTATATGATGAACTTAACAGAAAAATTAGCCGAGCTTAATAAAAAAGGATGCACATTAACAATACAGCGCCATGCTATCCTGAAATACCTGTATAAGAATCGCACACATCCAACAGTAGAGGAAATCTACTATAGTTTAAAGAAAAAATTTTCTGCGATTTCAAAGGCTACAGTTTATAACACCTTGGAACTTTTAAAGAATTATGGTTTTATTCAGGAAATAACGATTGAAAAGGGAAAATTGCATTTTGATTACGAAGTCGAGCCTCATCATCACTTCTTCTGTCACAAATGCAATAATATCTATGATGTTAATGTAGAGGGATGTCCGCTTGCAGGAAAAAAAATGATAGATGGGCATAAAATTGAGGAGCTGAGGCCGTATATCATTGGCACCTGCTCGAAGTGTTTGTAGAAAAAGAGAGATTCCGGATGATAATTTTGAAATGACAGATTAATAAAAAAGGAGGTTATGTATGAAGAAATTCTTTATCTTTTTTTTCGTTTCCCTGATGACGCTGCTATTTATGGCAGGCATTGCTTCAGCAGAAGAGGGAAAAGTCTGTATCGGGTGCCATAAGGCTGTTACACCACTTTTGGTTAAGGATTGGCAGAGCAGTAAACATAGTAATAATGAGGTTACCTGTAATGTTTGTCATGGATCCGAACATAAGAGTAAAAAAACATCCCACTTAGCCAGGATGCCTGACGAGAATACCTGTGCGGAGTGTCATGAGAAACAGTTTAATCAATTCACTAAAGGAAAACACAATTTTGGCTGGACGTCTTTAAATGCTCTGCCGATTACACACATGGAGCCTGATGAACTGATGGAAGGCGGTAAAGGCTGCGGTGGATGTCATAATATGGGAGTAAAATCAGAAGCTCAGAAAAAAGAATTGCGAGACAAAGGTTATACATACCGGACAAATTCCTGCGATGAATGTCATACACGGCATACATTCTCTAAAAAAGAGGCGCAGGATCCCAAAGCATGCCAGACATGCCATATGGGGTTTGATCACCCTCAATGGGAGATGTATGAAAGCTCCAAACACGGTGTTAGATATCAGATGAAGGAAATGGGAAGACTACCCAAAGACGCAGCTGCTCCTACCTGCCAGTTCTGTCATTTACCTGACGGAACCCATACAAACAAAGTGGCCTGGGGATTTTTGGCGGTAAGGCTTCCTCTGCCAAACGATAAACAATGGGCAAAAGACCAGGCAACAATTCTTAAAGCGCTTGGGGTATTAGATCCGGAGGGAAAACCCACTGCCCGGTTAGATATCGTTAAAGCTGCTGATCTGGCAAGGCTGACTGAAGATGATTGGCAGACCGAACGGAAAAAGATGATAAAAACCTGCAAAAAGTGCCATTCTGAAAAATATGCACGGACAGAGCTTGAAAAAGGCGATCAGATGATCAAAAAAGCGGATCGCTTAATGGCGGAAGCCATAAATATTGTCGCTGACCTGTACAAAGACGGCATTTTGAAAAAACCTGCACATTACACTTATGCCTATCCCGATTTTTTACATTTTTACCAAACCGGGGGTTCCTACATCGAACAGGTACTATTCAAGATGTACATGAAACACAGAATGAGGACATATCAGGGAGTTTTTCATGCCAATCCGGATTATTCCTACTGGTATGGATGGGCGCCTATGACCAAAGCTCTGGATGAAGTCAGAAAACTTGCCGAAGGTTTGAGATGTAAGGATAGACTAAAACAATAAAGGAGGTAATAAAAATGAGCGTACAAGTGGGAAAAAAAGCGCCAGACTTTCAGGCGCCGGCATTTCACGAGGGGCAAATCAAACAAATCAAACTTTCCGACTATTTGGGTAAATGGGTACTGCTCTGTTTCTACCCAGGGGATTTTACCTTTGTTTGACCTACAGAACTGACGGCAGTTGCTGCTAAATATGAAGAACTCAAAAAATTAGGAGTTGAAGTCTTCTCAATGAGTGTGGACAGTGTTTTCAGCCATAAAATTTGGCAGGAAGAGGAGCTATCCAAAATGATAGAAGGTGGTGTTCCCTACCCTATGCTTTCCGATGCGGGGGGCAAGACAGGAAAACTCTATGGCGTTTATGACGAGGATGCAGGAGTAAATATTAGAGGGCGTTTCATTATTGATCCTGATGGCATTATCCTGGCCATGGAGGTGCTAACTCCTCCGGTGGGAAGAAGTGTTGCTGAATTAATACGTCAGGTTCAGGCGTATCAGCATGTTCGTGAAACAGGAGAAGTTATGCCATCTGGATGGCAGCCAGGAAAACCGACCCTTAAACCTGGGCCGGATCTGGCGGGCAAGGTATGGAAGGTGTGGAAACCCGAAAATGAGGAGAAACCATGACTGAGAAACTCCGGATTTACAAGTGTAAAGTCTGCGGTAACATTGTGGAAGTTCTGCACGAAGGGGCTGGCAATCTTGTGTGCTGTGGACAGCCTATGGCACTCCGTAAAGAGAACGCTGTGGATGCCAGTAAGGAAAAGCATGTGCCTGTGGTGGAAAAGACGGCAGGGGGCATCAAAGTGAAAGTGGGAAGCGTTGCACACCCAATGGAGGAGAAACATTATATCGAATGGATTGAGATCATCACATATGGGAAGGTTTACCGTCAGTTTTTAAAACCTGGAGATATACCGGAAGTAACGTTTAATATTGAGGCAGGAGATATGACAACCCGTGGGTATTGTAATCTGCACGGGTTATGGAAAGCATAATTGTTATTAGGGCTCGCACAAAAATAATCTAACATTTTAAGCACCGATACATCCCGCCTTGCCAGACGGGTACCTCAACACTTAAAATTGTGAACTTCTTTTTGTGCGAATCCTTACGCAAACAAACAGAACGGCAAAGGGGTTTCCATTGGAAAAACAGGCATTGATTGATATGTTGAACAGAGATATCGCCGATGAGCATGCAGCCATCATACGCTATCTTGTTCATGGTTACATGGAAGGGGAAGGGACACCTCTCGGTTCGAGCCTTCTTTCTATTACCAGGGAAGAAATGTGGCATATGCACTGGCTGGGGATGATCATAGGCAAGCTGGGAGGTGAGCCCAATTTTACACCTGCTCCATACCCCTATGATCCGACCAGCCGGGCCACGATGCTCAGATCCTACATCGAATACGAGGAGAAACTGATACCTCATTACAATGAAGAAGTGAATAAAGTTGATGATTCTCACATCAGACGGGTCCTTCATAGAGAGTCTTGGGAATCTGCCATTCATGCCAGGAAGTTTCAACGAAAACTGGATAAGTTAAGCCCGGAAGAAGCAGCAAGTCTTCCTGGAAAAGAAAGTGAATTGCCTAAAGATTTATTGGATAAGCTGCAGGCAGAGGTCACAAGTAAATATACGGAGATGCTGCAGCATCTTCGCACTTCCTGGGTTTTCCAACAAGATGAAAACATGGGCTGGAAAATCATGGACCAGGCCATGGAAAAAATGAAACATCTTGCGCATTTTGCTGAAGACATCGCCGAGGATGGTATTCGACCTGAATTTAAACCCGGAAAGATAGATAATAAAAACTTTGCCATTGGATTGGCCTTGAAAAATGCATTGGAGGATGTACAGGCGGCCCGGGAACGCCACTTAAAGTTGAGGGAAGACAGCGAAGTCAAGAAGCATTCAGGGCTTGTGATTAATATGGACATCACCATCCAGCAGGAGGAGTATCAATCAGCAGAACTTGAAGACTGGAATAAAAACAAGAAAGAAACCTGACACTAAGGGCTCGCACAAAAATATGATAGAAAAAGAGGATAAAATGGATAAATATGTATGCACAGTATGCGGCTATGTTTATGACCCGGCACAGGGAAATCCTGACAATGGAGTTGAGCCGGGAACAAAATGGGAAGATGTACCTGATGACTGGGAATGCCCGGTGTGCGGAGTTTCAAAGGATGAGTTTGAAAAGGAAGAATAATAAGGAAAGAGTTGTTATGAGAAAACCAGTTGTTGACATCGGTCAATGCACTCTGTGTGAAGGATGTATCGAAGTATGCCCTTTGGTTTTCAGGCTGAATGAAACAGGTTTCATAGAAGTCACCGAGCTTTCGGATTATTTTGATCTCTGTGTCGAAGAAGCCATAAAATATTGCCCTGAGGATTGCATATCCTGGGAAGAGAGTTAAAATAAATAATGGGATGGCGGCAACTTAAAAAAGAAACACTTGAACTTCTAAGTCATAAAAACTTTGAAGAAAGCCTGGAAAAGATCCTTCAAATACCGGCCAGGCAGGTAGTAAACCCGCTTTTTTCCTTTTTTTATAATAGTGATGAGCTTATAAGATGGCGGGCTGTTGCCGCAATGGGCGCAGTTGTTTCAAACCTTGCCGATCATGATATGGAATCGGCGCGAGTTATAATGCGCCGTCTAATCTGGAATCTCAACGATGAATCCGGCGGAATAGGCTGGGGTTCGCCCGAGGCAATGGGCGAAATTATGGCCAGTCACGGAAGGCTTGCAGGAGAATACCATAAAATACTTATATCCTACATCATGCCTGACGGAAATTATCTTGAACATGAAATTCTGCAAAGGGGGGTATTATGGGGCATTGGAAGACTTGCTCACGCCAGACCTCATCTTGTAAAAAAAATTGCTGATTTGCTTTGCCCATATATGGAATCTCCCGATCCAATCCTTCGCGGTCTTGCCGCATGGGCGGCCAAACCGATATGCACAAAAAGAACGGAATCCTTTCTTTCACGGCTTGGTGACGACAACTCAAAAATTAAAATTTTCGTGGACAACAGCCTTGTTGAACATACTGTAAAAACGTGGACGAAATAACTTCACACAAGTAGGCGCATAGATTTGAGTCAAATTTATTCGATTTCAGATCACAAAAGTTTTTGGAACCTTTCTCGTGCATCAGGTCAAACGCATTTGGATATACTGATTTTTAAATAAGTTATACCAACTCCCGGAATTAAGACGACTTGTACTACCCGCAATTGCCTTGCCCAATGCCCCAATTGGAGGGTAAATGGAGGTGAAGTTGCTCCTACGAAAATTGAGTTGATTTATTGAATGTTCCGGTTTTATTTTTACTGCTGAATCGGGTAACCGTAAATCTATAACTGTAAACCACCGCATCCCTATGCTATCATTAGATGTTCTCGTTGATCAATATTTGAATTATCTTCTCATTGAAAGAGGGCTTTCAAAAAATACTATAGAATCATACAGCAGTGACCTGGCGAGATATCTTGATTTTCTGAAAAAAAAAAGAATACATGCAATTAATGATGCTGATGCAACTGCTATATTAAAACACTTGATATCGCTACGAAATACAGGACTTGGGGCAAGATCAAGAGCAAGGCATCTTGTAACACTTAGAGGATTTTATAGATTCCTTGTAGAGGAAAAGGTAATAGGAAATGATCCGACACGCATTATTGACCTTCCCAAAAGTGGCCTCAAGCTTCCCGATGTTTTGTCATTTAAAGAAGTTGAACAACTGTTAAATACTCCTGATATAAACAAACCAATAGGATCAAGAGATGCAGCAATGATAGAAGTTCTTTATGCTGCAGGCCTGAGGGTATCGGAACTTGTTAATTTAAAAGTTCATGATGTAAATTTAGAAGCCTGTTTTGTAAGAGCTTTCGGAAAAGGCTCAAAGGAAAGGGTAATTCCTATAGGTCTTTATGCGAAAGAAAAAGTCGACTACTATATAAAAACTTTCAGATCAAAGCTTTTAAAAAACGTGGCAAGTCCCTATCTCTTTGTCGCAAGGGCAGGAAAACCCATGACTCGTCAAGGTTTTTGGAAACTGCTTAGAAAATATGGACAAAAGGCAGGAATTATCAGAAAAATCAAACCACACAGTTTAAGACACTCTTTTGCAAGCCACCTGCTTGAAGGTGGTGCAGACTTGAGGTCGGTTCAGATTATGCTGGGCCACGTTGATATTTCCACAACACAGATTTATACTCACGTGGTCCGGGAACATCTTAAAAAAATTCACGAAAAATTTCATCCACGTTCCTAATGAACGTGGATGAATTAACTTCCACAAGCAGGCACACAGATTTAGGTCAGGCAAAGATGGCCCGAAGCTGTGATGCATAGTTGGGGAAAAAGTGCTATAATTTTTTCATAAGTGATTCTACTTTTTCTGAGGATGTAACTTTTTTGTCACGACGGTCATCAATCGAAACCATAGTAACTACCCGCTGAACGCCTCTTTCAAATGGAACCGCATGCATTTTCTTGACCAACATCAAGATATCATCCAAATCGCCATCAATAACAGTTCCCATTGCATTCATCTTAAACTTTGCCCCTGCATCTTTTAAAACTTTTATGCAGTCAACAACAAAGTCGCCGACACTTGGACTATTTGTGCCTAATGGTAGTATATTAATTGTTGCAATTGGCATTATTCCCTCCTGATTTAATGTTGTTTGTTGATTTGTGAAATTGCTTTTGATCTGTCTTTTTTATAAAATTAATAAAATACCTTCAATCACTAAATGCTTTATCTAATATATTTTTCATCTTTCTTGACATAAAACTCTAAATTTATTATTTATATAAAATTTAGGTTATTACAATCCTTATAATTTTGTGGTTAACTTTTATCTTTTAATTACTTGAAATATATCTAATAAACAGTGAAATCTTCATACATTGACAAAATAATATCCGGCTTGTGGATAAAAGGAAATACTGAGCCAAAAATTGGCGATCATGCCATAAAAAGCTCAATATTAAAGGTAACCAGGCCTGTCTTCCTAATAGGTATAGATGAAAAAATTGCCGTCGCTCATGATGGTTCAGTTACTATAGGAAACAACTTAAAATCAAACAATAATTGTCAGCCTTTATATGCATATGCTCCCCCGCTTCATCCTCAGGATCTAGGTGATCCATACTTCAAAAAGGCGCACAATCTTCGTTATGCATATATTGCGGGAGCAATGGCGAACGGCATCACTTCAGTTGAAATGGTCGAACAAACAGGACGCGCCGGAATGATGGGATTTTTTGGCGCAGCCGGCCTTTCCCTTGATGAAATAGAATCCGCAATTGACAGACTTCAAGACAATATGAATAACTATCCGTTTGGATTTAACCTCATAAACAGTCCCAACAATCCTGATCTTGAATCGGCGATAGTTAATTTGTATTTAAAACGAAAGATTAGACTTGTCAGCGCCTCGGCATATCTTGAAATTACTCTGCCGCTCGTTTATTTTCGCGTCAAGGGAATCCATCGTGATGTTAATGGAAATATAGTTTGTCCGAATAAAATTATTGCAAAAGTTTCAAGAGTCGAAGTTGCCGGAAAATTTTTCTCGCCGCCGCCTGATAAAATTCTTTATCAACTTGTTGACAAAAATATGATTACAAGAGAAGAAGCAACTCTTGCCAGGTCTGTACCTGTCGCAGATGACATGACCGCGGAAGCGGATTCAGGGGGACACACCGATAATCGACCGGCTCTTTCTCTATTGCCGACAATAATTGCGCTTCGTAATGAGCTTGCTGAAAAATATAAGTATAAAAGACCTCTGTGTGTAGGCCTTGGCGGTGGAATTGCCACACCCTCAGCGGCAGCGGCAGCCTTTTCCATGGGGGCTGCCTATATTTTAACCGGCACTATCAATCAGGCCTGTGTTGAGGCCGGAACATCGGAAGCCGTTCGTCAAATGCTTGCAGATGCAAGGCAGGCGGACGTAACAATGGCTCCTGCAGCAGATATGTTTGAAATGGGTGTAAAAGTTCAGGTATTAAAACGCGGCACGATGTTTCCACTTCGTGCTGCAAAACTGTACGATATTTACTGTAAATATGACAGACTTGAAAATATACCTGAAATTCAAAAAAAACTACTGGAAAAAGATTTTTTCAGGTGCAGCTTAAAGGATGAATGGGAAAATACAAAGAATTTTTTTGTTAAAAATGATCCAAAGCAGATAATCCGGGCTGAAAAAGATTCAAAACACAAAATGTCTCTAATCTTTCGTTCATATCTCGGCCGTAGTTCAAACTGGGCAATAACAGGCGATCTTTCGAGAAAAATCGACTATCAAATATGGTGCGGTCCGGCCATAGGCGCTTTTAATGAATGGGTAAAAGGTTCTTTTCTTGAAAAATATGAAAACAGGAAAACGGTGACAGTTGCAATGAACCTCCTTTTTGGAGCCGCTGTTGCAACACGCGCAAATTGGCTTCGTAACCAGAAAATCACATTGCCGAATAATATTAGCCAAATATCTCCAATGAGACTTTCAGAAATATTGGAGTTGCTGAAACATAACGGTTCACAGGTGACGGTTGATCAAAACATAAAAGCAATCAGTTGTTGACGTATATCTGCATTCGTGGCGTGAATTTTGATTTACAAGTAATTACACTCAATATTGTTTCACCTATCTGGTGAAAGTACATTTGTTTTCTTTTTTCATATCATAGGTAGTTGGATTTGATAGCATAAAATATACAACTATTGTGACAACCTCCTGGATTTTTTGATGAATGTAAGTCTCCCTACTGGGATAATCCTAGAACAAATTGAGTGATCGCATGCAATACAAAAAATTTATAAAGGCATTAGGATTTACTCCTAAAGAAAACACATCAAATAAATTTTCTAAAAAATATATTGATGGGTATGCCATTGAATTAGACTTTGATAAAAATTTAATCAACTATGGGAAAAAAATAAAAACTGAAAGTAAAACTGCTCAGAATTTTTCACAAACCGAAAACTGGGTAGTGCTGGAATGCGTCAATCGACTTTTAGAAAAAGGGTATAAGCCTAAAAATATCACACTTGAAAAAACCTATCCTTCCGGACATGGGCATTCTGGAAGATTAGATATTTGTGTATCTCATACTGATGGTTCTGAATATTTATTGATTGAGTGTAAAACGTGGGGCAAAGAATTTGACAAGGAATTTGCCCGAATGAAAAAAGATGGTGGCCAATTATTTACTTATTTTAAGTTTAGCAATAAAGCAGATGTTATTATGCTTTATGCTTCTGACCTAAATAAAAAAGAAATTGTTTACCGTAATGAAATTGTAAAAATTGAAGATGATTATCGTTCAGGTGATGTTAAGGATTTTTATGAAAAATGGAATAAACTTACCAAAGACAACGGCATTTTTGATGATTGGGTAAATCCTTATTATTTTATAAGCAAAGCCCTTACACCAAAGCTTATAGAGCCTATAAAACAAGAAGATAGCGGGTTTATTTTCAATCGTTTTTTAGAGATCCTTCGCCATAATGTAGTTTCTGACAAGCCCAATGCTTTTAATAAAATTTTCACACTTTTTCTTTGTAAAATTTATGATGAAAAAACAACACCTGAAAATGAAGAGCTAAAATTCCAATGGAGAGAAGGCATTGATAATGATGTTCGTTTTCAATTGCGTTTGGCAGATTTATACAAAAATGGAATGTATGAATTTCTAGAAAAAAAAGTGACTGATTTTTCTACCGCTGATTTTGAAACCAAATACAAACATTTAGATGAAAAAGTAAAAGAAGATTTAATTAAAGACATTATCAAATTACGGTTAGAGAAAAATAACGAATTTGCCATAAAAGAGGTTTTTGATGAAAAATCATTTAAAGAGAATGCAA
>DAOURZ010000359.1 GCA_030627475.1 Deltaproteobacteria bacterium
AATATCGGAACCGTATCACTTCCAATAACTGCTGCAATAGCATCGGAGCGTGAGTTTCTGACAAAAAACGATCTTGTCGGATTTCTGGGAATCGGCAGTGGTCTTAACTGCCTGATGCTGGGGATTGAGTGGTAATTTCTTGGCTTGGGGTCCACTTCATCTATGCTTCCATATAACAGATTCTGTTCCGGAAAACATACGCTTAATGTTTTCAATATGGCGCAGGTAGATAAATATTGCTATGAAAGCAGCGCACATCGCCAGAACTTTTGAATTTGTCGCCTTCCATACAGCAATTGGAAGTATTAATGCCGCTCCAAGAGATCCGACAGATACCCTATTGCATAAACATATAAACATGATAAAGGTCAGCAGGGCAAAGAAACACGCTATAGGTGAAATTATAATGAAAGCCCCCGCTGTAGTTGCTACACCCTTTCCACCGTACTTAAATTTCAGAAAAACAGGATAAACGTGACCTAATAAAGCTGAAACAGCTATAAGGGATACATATATTTCAGACCAAAAGCCATTAATACCTGTTAAATTGATAGCAAGATATACAGGCAAAAGGCCTTTAAACATATCCCCTGCGAGGGTAAGCACACCAGGCGTAGTTCCCGCTATCCTTCTTACATTTGTAGCACCTGTATTTCCGCTGCCATTCTTCCTGATATCAAGTGGAGTAAACAACTTTGTTAAAATGATTCCACAGGGAATGGAACCGAGCATATATGCAAAAATCAAAAGTGCCGGCAACTTTAATATATTTACAATATCCATTATGGATTATCCATGAAAAATTGTTCGATTTCCGGAACCCTTAAACTACTGACCAGATTATAGTGATAATGCCGGCTATAATAAAATGAGTTTCAACCAGAAATTCCAGCCTTATGCCTGGAAGCATATAGCCCCGTTCATAGGCTAAAAGAATTACAAACGTGAAAACCGGACAAATCGCAAGCAGAAAACCAAGGGTTGAGATAAACTGAAACGTACTCGACAGCAGCAATACTACGAGAATAACAGTTGACAGTATCTTTAGAAGGCACATTGTTCGCTTTTCTCCCAACAGTATTGGGATAGTTGCTTTTCCTACTATACGGTCACCCTGCATATCAAGAGTATCAAAAAAAGCGGTTCTGACAAAAACCATGCAAGCTGACAGAAAAAACACAATAACCGCACTCACATTAATACTGTCAGATACTGAGAAAGCCGGGAATATCGAAGTAACTATTCCCCATGCTGCTGCTATAAGAACAGTCTTTGAACCCGGTATATCCCTTATCCTGCGATATCCATTCCCCAAAAGGCTTTCAGGCACGAGCCTTATATTATATGAAAGGCCAAGAACGCTCATAAAAAAAAGAATCAAAAAAGGAGTAATGCCCATAAGATAGGCGATAATCAGACCTACGCTGCCTGCAATTGTGGCAAGAGCTGCAAGAAATCCATTATGCTTTCTATAAAAAGCGGCCCTTGCAGGATCATTGTATTGGTCGGCTTTGCTGCCAATCAGGTTGTTTAGTATGTGCATGGACAAAACATAAAGTATAGATATAAGAACATGGGGAAAATAGTTGTTAATTCCCTGCAGCATGGTACAGGAGTAACACAAGCATCCGGCACCAAGGGCAACATAGATATTTGTCAATAGAAGTGATCGTTGTATGGAAAAAAAAGTTCTGCGCCATCTCTGCTCTTTTTTTAAAAATAAAGATTCAAGAGTTCTGTAAACTCTTTTTGTTATCCAGTTCGGAGTAGAAGCCCCCGCCGTTAATCCTATGTATTTGGCTGAGGCAAGAGCTTTTAAATCAAGCTCATTTTCCGATTCAATGTGGTAAGAAGATTTTCCTGCTTTTCTTGCAATTTCGACGAGTCTCCGGGTGTTACCGCTGTTATAGCCGCCCACGACTATCACCGCATCTACTGACTTTGCAAGACGTTTTACTTCGGCCTGCCGCTTTGCTGTAGAATCGCAAATAGTATTGCAAATTTTGTAGTGCGGGAATTTTTTGTTTGCCCATTTTTTAACTTCTTCAAAAAATTCCATATCCTGAGTAGTTTGAGCAACAATGATGGCCTTTTCAAAGGCTGGAAGAGAATTGAACTGACCATGTTTCTGAGGTACAGAAATAGTCCTCTAAAAAACCGGCAACAGCCGCTTTACTGGCAATTTGGCTGACATCGCTA
>DAOURZ010000208.1 GCA_030627475.1 Deltaproteobacteria bacterium
TCCACGTTCCTTAGGAACGAGGTTTAAATAACCTCGTTCCTAATCTTTATTCATATAGCTTCTTGAATTCCTTGATGGTCTTTTGAATATCTCTTAATCCCTGCGAATCATCTTTATCTTGTTCAACCTGGCTGACATCCGGATATACTGATTTAAGATGTTCAATATCAAAAATCTCATCAGAAAAAGAAGGATTTATTTTTATTTTGTCGACATAAATTTCACGAACCAAAACATCATTATGATAAAATTCGATATGCTTAGGATACCATGTCTTATTTGTCCGCCTCCAATTTCCATAGCGAATTTCCAAAACATCTCCACTGCTTTTATTGCCCTTGCCTATGATTATCCAGCGAACCGGTTGAAAAGTATTTTTGTCTAACCATATCCGGGAAACTGATTGGTCAGGATTTTTAGCACCTATCACATATATGATTTTGTTTTGAAACCTTCCCAGGCTTGAAACAGATGTATCTACTCCCTGAAGGGAAAGTCTGTTCTGAAGCAATATTCCGGAACGATAAAGGAAAACATCCTTATAGCAATCAAATCTTGTTTCAGTGTTAGATACAATTTTGTTATCAATTACCGTTAAAGCAGCGCCCAAAGAAAAAACATAAATTCTTTTAGTTTGTTCAGACTGAATATCTGATCGAAATTTTTCAGGAAAATTATATTTCAGAGTTTCTTTAAGCTTAACAATGTTTTTTTCAGCACTAACATCATAAAGTAATAGTTCCTGAGAAATTAAAAGACTTTTTTCCGTACCGAGTTTTTTAATCATTAATTCCAAAAGATGGGGGCCGGGAATCACATATGCATTAATTGGTGTATAAAAAAAAATAAAAATTATAAAACTGAAAAAAACTGAAAATTTTTGTAAATAATTCCATTTTGTTCCCATCACACCTAACCCCGGATAATAACGGTTATTCATTATCCCATATAAATATATTGTTTGAAAATATGGCAGCGTTTCCAAGTTCTTCTTCTATTCTTATTAGCTGATTGTATTTGGCAACCCTGTCGCTTCGAGACATTGAACCTGTCTTTATCTGACCGCCGTTTATGCCTACAACCAGGTCTGAAATAAATGTATCTTCCGTTTCACCTGACCTGTGGGATATTATTGTAGTATATCCAGCTTGTTTAGCCATTTCAATAGCGTCCAGAGTTTCGGTTACAGTCCCGATCTGATTAAGTTTGACAAGTATGGAATTTGCTATTCCATTTTCAATTCCCGTGTTGAATATTTTCGGGTTTGTCACAAATATATCATCACCTACTATTTGTACGCTTCCACCCAACCTGTCTGTCAACAACTCCCAGTTGTCCCAATCCTGTTCCGCAAGGCCATCTTCTATGGAAAAAATCGGATAGTTATCAATTAAATTTTCATAATAATCTATCATATCTTCCGGTTTAAGTTTTTTATTCTCTGACTTCAGAATATATTTTCCATTTTTGTAAAATTCGTTTGCAGCCGCATCCAGTGCAAGACCTACATCTTTGCCGGGCTTATATCCTGCGGATTCAATTGCATTAATAATAAATTTAATTGCATCTTCGTTTGATTCAAGGTCAGGTGCAAAACCGCCTTCATCCCCCACCGAAGTGCTGAGTCCTTTTTCTTTCAGAACCTTTTTAAGGCTGTGAAAAATTTCAGCTCCCATCATTACCGCCTGGGCAAAGGTTTTTGCACCAATAGGTACTATCATGAACTCTTGTATATCAAGATTGTTGGCGGCATGTGCGCCTCCGTTTAGAATGTTCATCATTGGAATGGGAAGATATCTTGCAGTTATCCCACCGAGATATCTGTAAAGTGGTAAATTATAAGCTAAAGCCGCTGCCCGTGAAGCCGCCATGGATACGCTGAGAATTGCATTTGCTCCAAGTTTTGATTTATTTGGAGTACCATCTAATTCAATCATAACGTTATCAAGTGCCATCTGATCTGCTGCATCCATACCGTACACCGCAGGAGCAATTATATTTAAAACATTTTTTACAGCCTTTGTTACGCCCTTGCCGCCAAATCGTTTAGAACGCTTGTCACGAAGTTCTATTGCTTCACGTTTACCTGTAGAAGCTCCGGAAGGAACCGCTGCACGTCCAACAGCGCCGCAGGCAACAATGACATCTGCCTCAACTGTGGGATTTCCTCTTGAATCCAGAATCTCTCTAACTTTTACATCAACAATTTTAGTCATGGTATCCTCCCGATAAATTCAGTATTTCATTAACTTGCAGATATCGTCCGCGTTCCTAATGTCTGAACTTGACAAAATAAAAAGAAATGTTACTCTCCTTAGGTTTTTATGTCAAGGTGCGAACACCAAGTTCGCAGCAACCATATTGCAAATAGGCTTTTTATGAAAGATAAAGATTTTTATTCTGAAGCTCATCTTGTAGTTGCAGCAATAAGGATTCTGGAACATCAGGCTTCCGCATCACCTTCAATTGATAAAGTTTGCCGGACAATATCATTTTCGCCGGAACAAGGCAATTTCGTATGCAGGAAGCTTAATGAAATAAATATCATAGAACTTGTTGAGGGAGCCTTTGGCACCAAACTTTTCATAAAAGATCACTTATTGTTAGAAGAAATTCCCAAAGGGGCAACAGAAGATAATCTTGAAAAAGAACTCAAAAAATTTCAAAATGACAGAAAAAATCATATAGAAAAAATAAAGCTTTTTCAAACAGAACAGAAAAAAAAGAAAAAAAATCTCTTTGCCGAACTGGAAAAAAAATTTAAAAAAAACCTTGATGAAATCTGAAGACTGCAAGGAACGTGGACTAAATAACTTCCCCAACTATGGATATGAATAAAAACCTGATTCCTGGCGGAGTAAAAAAAATACATCTTATTGCTATATGCGGCACAGGTATGAGTGCGCTGGCCTGCATGCTCAAGGATATGGGTTTTGAAGTAACGGGCTCGGATCAAAAAACCTATCCTCCCATGAACGACTTTCTCTTTAACAAGGGGATCAAGGTTAACGATGGTTTTAATGAAAAAAATATTTTCAGCGCTCTTGATCTTGTAATTGTCGGGAATGCAGTAAAAAAGGATAATCCTGAAATTAATAAAATGAACAGGCTGGGGCTCAATTTCTGTTCAATGCCCCAGGCAATTAACAGGTTTGTTGCAAATGGCAAGAAAACAATACTTGTTACGGGAACCCACGGTAAAACAACAATTTCTTCTATTATGGCCTGGATTCTTTATGTTGCGGGACTTGACCCCTCATTTATTATTGGAGGAATATTAAGAAATTTCAACAGCAATTACCGTTTGGGTAAAGGAAAATTCATTGTAATAGAGGGAGATGAATACGATACGGCATATTTTGACAAAGGGCCAAAATTTTTACATTACGATCCTCACATGGCGGTTATTACAAGTGTTGAATTTGACCACGCCGATATTTTCAAAGATATTGATCATGTCAAAAAGACTTTTGATAATTTTATATCAGGTATTTCACAGAAAAGTACACTAATTGCTTTTGACAGCGATAAAAATATAGACGAGCTTATTCGCGACAGAAAATGCAACGTTATTAAATATGGAAAAAATACGAGTTCAGCATGGAGTCTGGGGAAAATATCCTGTACACCTCCCTGGACATTTTTTGATGTTTTAAAACAAGGTAAAACTTTTAAAACCTTTAAAACCGGAATTTTCGGAGAACACAATTTGTTAAACACCTTAGCGGCAGTTGCTATGGCCGACAAGTTGATGATACCGGACAATATCATTGCTGATGCTCTCGAAAGTTTTCAGGGCGTAAAAAGGCGACAGGA
>DAOURZ010000106.1 GCA_030627475.1 Deltaproteobacteria bacterium
ACTTATTTTTGTGCGAACCCCTAAGAATAACACCGTAAAATGAAATATAGCTTTGACTCCGGAATTATTCAATAATTTTCTTTCTTTTGGGCGAATTCTTAGCCCCTAAAGGCCGCCTCCAGATTTTTGGAAGGACCTGTTTTGCAGAAATAACATTATAGCATATATATAAAGGGTGTTTATGAAATTAAAAATAAAACAATTAGCAACAGTGCAGATGGGGTATTCATTTCGGTCTCGCCTCGAAGCCTCAAGAGGTGGAAAAATCGCTGTTATCCAGATGAAGGATTTACTTCAGGATAATACTGTAGGATGCAAGAAGCTGGTCAAAGTTGAGATGAAAACAGTTAAAAAACATCATCTAACTCAAAAAGGTGACCTGGTGTTCAGGTCGAGAGGTCAGATTACAACCGCTGCTATTCTTCTTGAAGATCCGGGCAAGGCTGTTGTTGCAGCACCTTTGCTCAGAATCAGAATTACAAAGCCTGATAAAATTCTGCCGGAATACCTGAACTGGTATATCAGCCAAAGAGATGCCCAAATATTTCTGACAAGTAGAGCCAAAGGGACAGTGCAGAAAATGATCAGCAAGAAAACCATCGAAGACCTTGAGGTTTACCTGCCTACTCTGCAACAACAAAAAAACATCGTGGAACTGGCAAAGTTATCTGCACGGGAACGGACTATTCTCAGTACGCTGTCAGAAAAGCGGGATCAATACATTGCAACAATACTAATGCAATTTGCAAAAGGCAAATAAAACATGAGCAATCAAATCAATCAAAAAGATATCAACAACACAGCATGGGCTGCATGCGATACCTTCCGGGGAGTGGTAGATCCTGCGCAGTACAAAGACTACATCCTTGTGATGTTGTTCTTAAAATATATTTCGGATGTATGGCAAGATCACTATGAAGCCTATCAAAAACAGTATGGTGATGATGATGTCAGAATTCGCCGAAAACTGGAACGTGAACGTTTTGTTCTCCCTGTAATCAAATTAACTGAAAAAGATAAAAAGACAGGGCGGAAAATCGTACTGGACGAGTTCCCTGCCACCTATTACAGCCTTTACGAACGCAGAGCCGCGGCCAATATCGGGGAACTCATCAATATTGTTCTTGACCACATTGAAGAATCCAATAAAAGCAAGTTTGAGGGTGTTTTCCGTAATATTGATTTCAACAGCGAAGCGAATCTTGGAAAAACCAAAGACAGAAACAGACGGCTGAAGCAACTTCTTGAAGATTTTCACAAACCGCAGTTAGACATAAGGCCAAGCCGGGTTTCAGAGGATGTTATTGGTAACACCTATATCTATCTGATTGAACGATTTGCTTCCAACTCCGGAAAGAAGGCCGGAGAGTTCTTTACTCCGCTCAAAGTAACTGAACTTGTTGCCAGGCTTGCCGGACCAAAACCGGGTGATCGTATTTGTGACCCTGCCTGCGGATCGGGAGGCCTTTTGATTCAGGCCGCCAAAGAGGTTGGCGACCAGAATTTTGCTCTTTTCGGACAGGAATCAAACGGCAGCACATGGACATTATGCCGCATGAACATGTTTCTCCACAGCTTTGACAGCGCCCGTGTCGAATGGTGCGACACTCTCAACAGTCCTCTTCTAATTGAAAATGACCGCTTGATGAAATTCAACTGCGTAGTCGCCAATCCACCATTCTTGCTTGATAAATGGGGAGCGGAAAATGCGGAAAGCGATCAGTACAACCGGTTCTGGCGCGGAGTTCCTCCAAAAAATAAAGGCGACTGGGCGTTTATCAGCCACATGGTAGAGACTGCTCTGGAAAAACAGGGGCGTGTTGCCGTTGTCGTTCCCCATGGGGTTCTTTTCCGGGGAGCTGCTGAAGGCCGGATTCGCCAAAAAATGATTGAGGAAAATCTTCTTGATACAGTTCTCGGACTTCCGGGGAATCTGTTCCCGACTACCAATATACCGGTTGCCATTCTGGTCTTTGATCGAAGCCGTGAGAAAGGCGGGTCAAATGAAGGCTGCAAGGATGTCCTGTTTGTAGATGCCAGCCGGGAATATATATCCAGCAAAAACCATAACACCCTCTCGGAAGAACATCTAACCAAGATCATGGCGACCTGTAAGTCACGTGAAGAAGTGGAAAAGTATGCCCATGTAGCCAGGTTTGAGGAAATCAAGGAAAACGACTTCAACCTCAATATCCCCCGTTATGTGGATACGTTTGAAGAGGAAGAGAAAATTGATATTGATGCCGTCCAGCTTGAGATAGACGAACTGGAAAAAGAGCTGACAGAAGTTCGGGTAAAAATGGCCGAAAAACTTAAACAATTGAAAGTTGACAATGGATAGTTGATAATGAAGAAAAACATCATCAAAGAGAAATCCTTTGCTTTTGCTTTGCGAATTGTGAAGTTGAGCAGATTCCTGTCAGAAGAAAAGCGAGAGTTTGTATTGAGTAAACAACTTTTGCGTTCAGGAACTGCGGTTGGTGCATTGATTAGAGAAGCTGAACAGGCAGAGAGTAAAACGGATTTCATTCACAAAATGGCTATTGCTCTGAAAGGCTACCAACGTAAGGAGGGACAGTCTGTAGATTCAATCAGTTAGCAACTCCTTAGTTTTTGCTTGATTGTGAAATTGCCATAGAGCCAAAATGGCAAAAAGTGTCCCGCTTTACGTTGGTAGCCCAAATTGCGTACCGGTGAAAAAAATGTATGGTCTGATAATCCGTTTTTCAAAGAACAAAAGCTATATGCAAAAACCTAACCGGACACCACTGATAAAATGTGTACTTTAATACTTTATCACCAATTTAAATTCACACTTGACGTGACCATTTAGGCTATATATTATTCTTCTCGTGAGTCATAAGTTTTTTAAAAGGATACTCCAAAATAGAATAATTGCTTCAATGAGTGTCAACCTGCAAATGAGTGATGTCAAAAAAGAAGATTTTTTATTGGCCGACTCTGTGAAAACTTCCCCAAATATATCCAATGAATTGCGATTACTGCTCTATGCTCTTAATGCTACCGATGAAAAGCAACAAAAAAGGCTTGAAAATTTCCTTGCACATACTGACATTGACTGGAATGATTTTATCAAACTGGTTGTTGATCGCCACCGTGTTACCGGACCTGTTTATAAAAATCTAATACACTATGGGAAAACACTTATTCCAGAATCAGTATCGGGCCATTTAAAAAGACAATACCAGCAAAGTGCATTTAAGATGCTGGCCATGACAACGGAATTGGTCAAAATAACAGGCATATTTGATAAACATGGCATCAGAGCCCTGCCTTTTAAAGGGCCAGTGCTTGGGATGCAGCTATTGGGCGATTGTTGTATGCGCCGATCCGGTGATCTGGATATCGTTGTTCCCCAGGAAAGCGTACCCCATGCAGAAGAGTTGCTGATGAACTCGGGATACAAAAAAATTAAACCCCAAAATCAATTTTCCCGAAAACAATACAAGTCCTTTATCAAAAAAAGCGTTCATTCCAATTTTTTCAATCCAGATACTCAAATCTCGGTGGAACTTCACTGGAAATTTTTTTCAGATTATATATGCTCCGTCAATTTTGATTCTGTCTGGCAAAACAGGCAGATGATTAAAATAGGACAAAGCCAATTGCCCTCATGTGCCCTTGATGACACGGTGATACTCCTGCTGATACATGGTGGTAAACATTCCTGGCGACGATTGTTCTGGGTCAACGATATTTTCCTGATCCTGAATACTTATACATCCAATGATTTTAAACGCCTGATGGACAGGGTTGAAGCTTTGGGTATCAAACGTCTTACATCCAGCGCAATGATATTATTAGAAACCTTGTTTGACTTTGACCTGCCAGAGAGCATCCATAAAATGGATAGAAAGGATAAAATAATCCCTTTTCTTGTCCAGACTTCATTGTTTCATATCACAGAATCCGATGAATTGAATCAAAAGATAAGTTTTCCTTTTTTCAAAATAAAACATATGCTGTCTAATTTTTTTCTTGTGTCAAACAGCCGATATAAAGCACTCTTTTTTTTTAAGGTTCTCTTTCCTCCTGATTTTGGATACCTCTCCCTGCCAGACACTTTTTTCTTTTTATATTATCCATTAAGGCCCTTCTTCTGGTTTTTCAGAAAATTCACCAAAATCAAACCTGCCCGAATGCGACAAAAGGCGAATAATCCACAGAACTCTTCTTTGTGTGTTAAGTCACCACCATGCTCCTGAAATACATTAAAGCCCTGTTCAACTATGCCGGTCACCGGGCCTGGATAGCCCTTGGCATGATGCTTCTGCTTGGCCTGACCCAGGGAATCGGACTTGTCATGATCATCCCGTTCCTCCATGTCATCGGCATAGCCTCATCCAATGGAGTCAATGGATATGCTGAAAAATTTATTGAAATTATGGAGTTCATTGGTGCGGAACCCACGATGTTCTTCGTGATTTGCACCTATCTTCTCATTATTTCGCTCCATGCATTTGGCACAAAATTCAAGGATATTTTAACAACACAAATTGTCAGGGGATTTACCCAATATCTTGAAGATCGGCTCTACTCACTGTTCAGCAATATGAACTGGCTGTGTTTTCTGAGAACCAGGGATTCCGACATTATTCATGTGTTGACCGCTGATATTGCAAGGGTTGCCTTTGCTACCCAGCAGGTGTTTCAATTGATTGTGTCGGCCATTCTTGTGACAATTCACATCCTGTTCTCCTTCAGCATCTCTGTACCCATGACGCTATCTGCACTTGCCTGCGGAACTGTATTTCTTCTGGTGTTGCGACCATTTAACAAGCATGCCGCCCACTTTGGTCTCTCCCTGAGAAATGCCAGAAATAACCTTTATGCACTGGTGACAGAGCACATCGGTGGTATGAAAATTTCGAAAAGCTATAATCTTGAAGCACAGCACAAAAAGAATTTTTATGCCACAACTGAAACAATTACCCGGCAGATGATTCAGTTTACAAAAATCAACAGCGCCACCCGGATGTGTTACCAGATTGGGGCCGCTTCAGCCATTGCCGTATTTATTCTTATTGGCGTGGAGTGGATACATATGCCGGCTGTCAATCTCATGGTCATTGTTTTTCTATTTTCCAGGATTTTACCCGGATTTTCAAATCTTCAACAATGCTTTCAGAGGATTATAAATTCCATGCCTTCCTTCATGGCCGTTTTAAACATGGAAGAACGATTTAAGGCTGGTGCAGAAACTGAAGAAGAACGTCTTCGTGGAGATGATGATGAAGCAGATACCCACGACCATGCCCATGATATTCATGCTCATGGCCATGAAGATATTAATAGCCATAATGGATATGTATTCCTAATAAATTCCCGAACCTTTACACTGGAAAAAGAGCTGCGTTTTGATTCTGTCTCGTTCCGATATGATAAAAACAGAACTGACTGGACATTAAATAATATTAATTTTTTAATACCAGCCAATGCCACGACAGCTATTGCCGGACATTCAGGCGCAGGAAAAAGCTCCGTTGCAGATTTAATTCTCGGGCTCCTGGCTCCGGATAAAGGTCAAATATCCATTGACGGAAAAATTCTTTCTGATAAATTATTGCAGCGGTGGCGGCAACGTGTGGGTTATGTGCCCCAGGAGACCTTTTTGTTCCATGAATCCATCAGAGATAATCTTATGAAAGCCCAGCCAGATGCCAGTACGGCCCAATTATGGGAGGTGCTTGAAAGCGCATCTGCCAGG
>DAOURZ010000449.1 GCA_030627475.1 Deltaproteobacteria bacterium
AATCCTCAAAATACCCAATGTATTCCTGCGGTTAAAATTTGCGTCTTCCTTGAACTTGAAAAAATTTTCTAGTTTTCGTTCGGGCACTATATATGGACAAAAATTTAATCGTATTGTTTGAATCCCATTGTTTTTCTAAAATAACAAGATAAATAGTACCCGAACGACAACCCCTGGTTCCGGTCGCTTATTGGGAGGCGGAATCTTCATGTCTTTTCAATCGCCTGTATAGTTCCTGACCATTTTATCAAAGATTTTCTTTCTTCCCAAATCCTGAATATCGGATACCCACCTCAGTAACAAACCATAGCCTTCCTTATCCTCAATTAAATCCGTATGCCAATCGACATTGTTTTCAATATAGTCAATTAACTCTTCTGTTGTGCTAATAGTTGCCTTGCCGAGCTTTATAGGCTGTGCCGCCGCTTCCGCTTCACTCTTATATTTGACCTCGACATCTTCTCCACTTAACCACCCCTTGACTTCTTTTTCTCCCCAGCGGGACCCGATATCGTGCAGCGTCAGACCTGCGATCAGATCATTTATCTCAGCGTATTCCGGATTAAAATCAATGATCGGTTTTTGGGCAAATTGTCTTTCGATTATTTTATGCAGGCTTTGCCGATTGACCAATTCAGGGTAAATCAGGTGCAAAAGGATCATGCCGAATGAATAGTAATCATTTTTTGCAGAAACAATGCCCCGCGGCTGTTCCGGGGCCAGATAGAAACTTGTTCCTTTTGTTGTGGAGGTATGCGTAAGTCGTTTTTCCGAAGTCTCTTCGAAAGTCTTTGCAGAGCCATAATCTCCGATAATCAAGTCGGTTTGCTCTTTGTCAAGATAGAGAATGTTCTCAGGTTTAAGATCGCAATGGTATATTTTATTGTTGTGAAGCGTTCTTATGCCCTTAAAAATTTCCTGAATAACATTTGATTTCAAAAATCCTATTGTATATTTCTCGCGTATATCGGTTACTGAAATTAAATTTGAACCTTCAGCAAACTCACTGATTTCATAGCAGAATTTGTTTTGGTATTTACTGGTTCCCGTCCCGAAATCATAAAGCTTCAAAATATCCGGGTCATTTATCGCTTTAATTCGTCTCAACGCTTCCGGGTTCGGCTCATCTTTCGGATTCGTAAATTGATAATAGAGTTTTAGTGCAAATGGCTTGCCCTGACTGTTTTTTATCTTATAAATAATTGCTTCACCGGTCTGGTTTTCAGCGCAAATAATATCTGTAATTTCATATTCCTTGTGATTCAGTTTTATTACATCACCGACTACAAGACCGTGAGCAATTGTTTTATCGGTTAATTCTGTTTCTTCAGATTCATAACCTGCGGTTTTATCCGCTATCCGAACTTCTTCTTTATATGTTTGAGTTCTGGCTGTTTCACTTTCGTAAGCCACTGTTTTGTTGGAAGCATCGTTTTTGTCGCCGGAATACGGCATGGTTTCCGAAATACTATTTGTTGTATGATCTGTCATCGCCCTACCCTTTCATGCTCTTGCAGCCTAATCTATCACTTCAATCAAAACAGAGCCAAGGTTGTCTTCCGCTCCCATCTCCAAAGCTTTCCGTAGAATAAACCGTGCCTTATCTATTAACGGTTTTGAATTGGACAAT
>DAOURZ010000459.1 GCA_030627475.1 Deltaproteobacteria bacterium
GTTTAATTATACCTATGCCGAGGAAAGCGCGGTGATCAGGATAATAGTTCAACGATTTTTTGTATAGTCTTTCAGCGATCCTGTATTTATCCTTTATAGCTTCTATATTTGCATAATCTCCACAATCGAATGTCATTCCAAGTCTTGAGAAAAAATCTGCGTGCAATTCATAAAGTTCTTTATCATCAATTACTTCAACTTTATCTGCAAAACCCGCAAGATTTTCATAGTAATTTTTCCTGAGTTTCCGGCCGAAGGCCAGTATCATATCCTGTGATAAATCAGGGTCGCTTTGAAAATATATGATATCTTCCATGCGTTTTAACCATACATCATCTGTGATTTTACATCTTTTTTTAAAATCCGAATAAAGTGCTGTTCCGGGAAATATATCAAGAATGTAGAAGATGATGCTCAGAGGTTTGATTTCATGAATTAAATCCATGGTATCCTGAATTGTATCCCAGGTTTCTCCGGGGCACCCATAAATAAAGTAGGCTCTGGCCATAATGCCGTACCTCGGAGTCAGCGAAAAAGCTTTTTTTATTTGATCGGTTTTAATATTTTTGTTCAGAAGTTTTCTTATTTTTTCAGATCCACTTTCCACACCATAACTGATCTGAATGCAGCCGGCTTTTCTCATCCAGTAAAGAATTTCATCGTTTACATGGTTTACGCGGGAAATCGCCACCCATACTATTTTTAGTTTTCTATTTAGAATTTTTTTGCAGATTTCAATTACTATATCTTTTTTAAAGGTAAAGGTATCATCTGAAAAATAAAAAAAAGTTATTCCTTTTTTGTAGAGAAGTTCTATTTGATTTACAAAATAATCCGGGGAGTGAAATCTTACTTTATGACCCCACAACTGAGGCGATCCGCAAAAAGTACAGTTTCCAGGGCATCCTCTCGTCAAAGAAACATGCTGGTATTCAAAATATTTTGCAGGAACGGGCAGTTTGTCAAGGTCATGTATAATCTCAGCGGGTTTTGTTTTTACAACTTTGCCTTTTTTTCTGTAAGCAATGCCTTTGATATCCCCGATCTTTTTATAATTCTGTTTTTGTATGCATTTTAAAAGATTTAGAAAAGTGTATTCTCCTTCTCCCAATACTGCATAATCAATTTCTTTGAAGTGCTTTAATAAATGCTGCCATAAAAAGGTAGTACCTATTCCGCCGAAGACAATTTTCACCTTTGGGTCGATTTGTTTTGCAATCCTGGCAATTTCAATACCGCCCCACCGGTTTGCATGCATTATCGAAAAACCGATTACATCCGGTTTTCTATCAATCAATGTTTCTTTGATAATATCATGAGATGCTTTATTAACATTATGCCAGTTCAGTATCTCAACATCATAATTGTTTTCCTTTAAAACAGCGCCGACATAATAAACTCCCATGGGAACAACACTTATTTCTTCTTCATGGACTCTATCTTCAAGGAAATAGGGATATATTATTAACGTTTTCATGGTTGTCTGTTCACGGTTTACAGTAGCAAAACCCTATAAAACCTCTTTCAAAATCACAATAAGGAACGTGGACGAATTAACTTCCGCAAGTAGGCGCACAGATTTAGGTCAGGTTTGTTCAATCTAAAAGCA
>DAOURZ010000370.1 GCA_030627475.1 Deltaproteobacteria bacterium
GTCGTACACGGGGAATGGGGGAACTGCAAGTCGCCGTTGAACCTTTTAATATTGAACCTCCAGATATTGATACTTGGAACCGAAAGTTTAAAGATATAATAAAACATAATGCCCGTGGCAATCTCGACACGGCTCTTTTATCCGGCCTTTATTTCAGTCTTAAACTGGAATCCCATGCCATTCTTGTTGATAAATTTTTGCGTCCGACAACTGAAATAGAGATCACTTTACCATGCGTTGAGCCAGTTTTAAAGGTAACCGGATCACAGCTCATTCGTGGATGGAATAATGCCTGGGGACTGGCCAAACCGGATGATCCGGGAATCATAATGGGAAGTGTTTATCTATTCAGATATACCGGCAATAATCAAGAAGACCTGCGGCAGTACCTGAACAACCTATCTGTTGACGGAATCGGACTGCGGCGCGCGGAAGGTTTTGGTCGCGTGTTGATCTGTGATCCACTGCATACCCAAGAGGAGGCTATCTAATGGATGTAATAGAATTTGCGGAGCCTATATTAAATGCTGAAATATTGAAGGTAATTGACTTGCATCTTGAGACCTTATACGAAAGTAAGGAAACTATAAATATCGGTCAAAAAATGGCGGACATCAAGTCTGACGCTAAACAGTTTAATACTCAAATACGCAATTTGGAAAACCTGGTGATGTCCACAAAACGTTTTTCGGAAATTATTAATTTCATTAAAAATCAAACAGGGAAAGATAAAACAGGAAAGTGGCCTCTGATTGCGGATACCCTCCTCCATCAACTCGAAGAGCTGGAAGATAAAGCCAGAGAGATTGGTAAAGACAATCCCTGCATAACTTTTGAAGTAAAAAGGCAACTGGCAAGGGGATGGGTAAAACAGATAGTGGCTCATTATTTTTTCGCTGATTCGAAAATATCTAAAAGAAGTAAGGATAAACCATGAAAACAGATTTGCTGGAATCCTACTCATTTCATTTACTTCAGGACGAAGCAATGCGTAAAAATGCCTGCCAGGCTGTAAATCACTTTCTCAAAGACCAAAAGCCTGTTAAAAATGCACAACTGCACGCCATTCCTCTCGTCATACAGACCAAAGGCTTTTCAGGACTTCGGAGTTTAATCAAAAATCAGAAAAACAAAAAAACTAAAAAAGAGAATAAGGCATTCTGGTTATTTTTATCGGATCTTATCCTGTCAAATCCCGGCTCCGAATTTTCACTAAGATATTTCTTGCATAATCAGCCGCAAATAAACGTATTGCTTCAGGATGAGACATCAGCAATAGAAAAAAAAGAACAAAAAAAGATTCGGAAAGCCAACAAGGCTATTGTTGATGAGATCATGGAATATGTCCTTTCGGTCTATTTTGAACACTTCAATTGTCACTATTTCTATCGAACAAGGCAAGGAGCTTAATCATGAATACCCGAAATTATTTTCAAAACAAAGTGCAAATTAAAGGGACACTGGCCTTTGAAACTGCTTTTCACATTGGATCCGGTAAAGAGGGCGAACTGGCGACAAATATGGGAGTGTTGATAGCCCCGGACGGCAGGCCCATTCTGCCTGGATCGACACTTAAAGGTAATTTCAGGTCGTTAGCCGAGCGACTCTCCGGATATCTGGGTTTAAGCGCCTGCTTGCTTGATAATGGACTATCCGGTGATGGATGCGTTACAGGGCTGTCCGACCAAGAACGTAATCCGAAATACGAAGTGTTCAAGAAATTGAAAACCGAGGACGCAAAATTGGAATGGCTACACAATAATACCTGCGAGATTTGCCGACTTTTTGGATCGCCCTTACATGCTTCACGCATTTTTTTTAGCGACGGCGTGTTAATCAATTGGAGCAACGCGCTTCAAATCAGAGACGGCGTTTGCATTGACCGGGATTCGGAAACTGCTATCCACGGCGCAAAATATGATTTTGAAGTGGTTCCCGCAGGTGCCGCATTCAGAATCACCATTGAACTGGAAAATCCGCTTGACAAGGAACTGGCCATGGTCGGAGCTGTATTGACTGAATGGGAAGCAGGGTTTCGAATAGGCGGATTTACATCCCGCGGTCTTGGCAGGGTTCGGCTTGAGGATAAGACTGTCAGGCAGATGGATTATACAGACCCCGATCAACTCAAAC
>DAOURZ010000019.1 GCA_030627475.1 Deltaproteobacteria bacterium
CGCCCCGCCAAAAAGGAGAAGCTTTTCCGTCAGCGTGGTTTTGCCTGCATCAGGATGGCTGATAATTCCGAATGTTCGTCTCCGATTAATTTCTTTTTGATTAAAACTATCCATAAATTTTTCTTTATTTACCTCATTCCGCGAGCCGTTCAAGCGCTCTGTCATACCCATTGATAACATTTTTCCATAAAAAGAACGTCATTTTCTTTGCCAGTCTGCTCTGAATTTCTTCATATTGCTTATAATCTGAAATTATCAGTAAAAGTTTTTCAACAAGATCCTGTTTGTTTTTATACAAAAAGTACTCATGGAACTCTTCAGGAAGTATTTCGGGATATGAAAGCCTGTCAGGCAGAAGTGGAACACATCCCATCAGTATTGCTTCTATTACGGAAATACCGAAGTTCTCCTGTATTGCAGTGCTTATAACAATTGAACCCCGTTTAAGCCATTTTTCATAGTCTTTTCTTGAATATACGTATCCAAACTGAAGTATTTTCTCCTTAAACCTGTTTTCCGCTTTTTTAAACTCTTCGGGGATCTTGCCAAAATTTTCTCCCATAAGCGCCAGATTAAAATTAATACCCCTTTTGTTTGTTTCTTCAAGCGCACTGAAAAACATTCCACAGTTTTTGTCAAACCCCCATCTGTGATTCCAGATAATAAGAGGAGGCTCTGTCTGTTTTTCAGCATCAACATCTCTGTCAGACGGCAAAGCTATACCCGGGTAAAGCACCTCTGCTTTTTTACGTATTTTTTCTGCAATTCCTTTTGGCTTATAGTCACGCCCCCTTTTCAGAAACTCAGGCACAGCATTTAAAAAAGCATCCTTATGCATTTTTGAATTAAACATAACCATATCAGCTACAAGTGCAGTAGTAATATTTATTATTCCCAACTGAAAGGCGCCCTTATCTCCTGGCGGCTGCGGATAAGTCAACTGGTTTTCATGAAAATACGCCATAACGGGAGGGCACTGTGAACCGACAAGCGCTTTAAAGTCAGCGAGGTTAAAAAGATCGGTCACAATAATACCGTCATATTTTTCAAGTCGGGGGATGTTATCTACAATATAAAGCGCCGCTCCAAGCATACGCCAGCGCCAGTTTTTGCCAGGCATAGTTACAATATCAATATTATATGAGGAATGTTCGGACAGTCCGTTCACAAAAAGTGAATGCGAACCTATACAGTATGTTTCTATAAAAAGATAATTCAGAATTGTTCACCATGGTTTTAAAATCAATAGTATTGCTCAGGGCTCGCACAAAAATAACTTCATACGCACCGATGCATCCCGCATAGCTGCGTTGCAAAAGCTCGGAATATCCCGATATTCCTGCGCTTACGCGCTTTGTCAGACGGACACCTAAACGCTTAAAATCGCGAACTTATTTGTGTGCAAACCCTTAATTAAAAAATCGCACAGTACGTACCAGTATATAACGGGATTGTAAAGAGGATGCTTTAAAGGAACAGCAAAAAGAAGCATGGTGTTGATTTTGTTGAAGCCCAGGCGCTTTGGGAAAATCCCGACTTATTGAAAATCCCGGCAAGAACGACGGACGAACAGATGAACAAAGGAAGAAATTTGCCTGGCATGATCTTTATTTTTCCTTGAGCAGCCTGTGCTGATAAGCATCTCCCGTTTTGATAAGCAATTCATCAATATCACAAGGTTTCATCACATAATCATAAGCGCCTAATTTCATAGCTTCCATACCCGACTTGATTGATGCATGTCCGGTAAGCATAACAATCTCCATGGATGGCTGGAGCTGCTTGATCTGCTTCAAGGTTTCAATACCGTCGACTCCCGGCATCTTAACGTCTATAACAGCTACATCAAAAGACTTTTGTTTGACCAGCTCTATAGCCTCATTGCCGCTTCCTACATCTGTGACATCTATTTTCCTTAATTTCAACCTGTTAGCAAGAGTTATTCTAAAATCATCCTCGTCATCGACTAACAGCATACGAATTTCCTGCATTTTCTATCTCCTTTATATTTCCACCTAAATTGAGCAATTTTTGGCTCAATCTGCAATAATTTCTTGCGCATTAAAAATCTTCAACATATCCAGGAATATGCCTGCGGTTTTTGCAAACCCTTATGCATCAAATTCCCGGCACATTTCTTCCCCCCAAAAAATTGCTCAACTTCTTCTGTCTTTTAAAAACAAGATGGGGGCAATGTAATATGAAATATTGTTCCCTTGTCGATTTCACTCTCGACCGTAATCTGACCGCCTAATTTTTCAATTATACCGTAACTGGTGGAAAGCCCCAAACCAGTGCCCTTACCAACTGCTTTGGTTGTAAAAAACGGATCAAATATCTTTTTTCGAATTTCCTCGGGCATACCCGGCCCTGTGTCGGCAATAGAGACCAAAACGCCTCCGTCTTGACTCATAGTTGTGACATGTATCATACCATCTTTATCAATAGCATCTATAGCATTGTTTACTATGTTAATAAAAACCTGTTGTAATTGTGCTCCGTCACTGACTATATCCGGCAGAACATCCTGAAATTCTCTTATTATAACTATATTTCTAAACTTAGCCTCTTTGTTCAAAAATTCGCATGTTTCATTCAGAACAGAGTTTATTTCTACTTTTTTATGTGCTACATCTACCTTACGGGCAAAGCCCATAAGACGACTGATGACTTTCTTCCCCCGCTGAACATGTTTTTTAATGTCCTGAGTAGACTTGACCAACTCACTGTAATTAGGGCTATCCTTTACATCCTCTTCGGCCAACAGGTCTCCCATCCATCCGGCTTTTTCGGCAATAACGGCCAGGGGGTTGTTGATCTCATGAGCAATACCGCTTGCTAATTTTCCAATGGCCGCTAATCTATCAGAGCGAACAAGCTGGTCTGCGAGTTCCAATTTTTCACTGTCGATTTTTTCCAGCCTCGCAAATACCCGTCTGGTAATAAGAACGGTACTAAGAATGATAACAAGAGAAATGATGATAAAGATGAGAAGAACGGTATTTTTAACATGAATCATAGTCCCCAGCTCATCTTGTAAATTTTGTTCGATTATCATCAGCCAGTCGTTGTTTTTTAACCATGCCTTGGCATAAAGTAGAACCTTGCCTCCCTGGTGCTTTTCAGTTTCTTTTATGTTTGGAAAGATGGAAGGCATCTTGAAATCGGATTTTGTCAGTATCCGGTTATGGTCAATACCACATATCTGATATATACCTTCCCTGCTCAGGATATATGCATCACCTCCGCCTTTGCCCAAAATGGCCTTACCCATAAAATGATTTATCATGTTTATGTCTATGGTCGCCCGTAATATCCACGGCTTTCCATCTTCTATTCTCTTTACGGCAATAACGAAATGGGGAACCTTTCTAAAACCAAGAAAGACATCACTTATATAGAGGTTTTTTCTCATGACCGCTTCAAACCACTCTGCCGAACTATATTGCTTACCCACCAGACGATACGGTCCGATATACGCAACCTGATTACCATCATTATCAATTACACCGAGGTCCTGAAAGGCACTGTCAACCCTTTTTAACAACTGAAAAACATTGTTCAGGTGTTCTTTGTTTTTCAAGTAGTCAAAGCTGTGTGTATGGGCCAGAATATTTAAGCTGTTAGCCCTGTCATCCAGAAAAAGATCAATGGTGCTTTTTTTGTTTTCCGCTACAAATTTTAATTCGTTTCTGATCTTTTCCTTGACCGTAGTGCTATAGTGATGGTAAATGGTTCCGCCTAAAAGTATTAACGGAATAAAAGCCATAAAAAAAATAATGCCCGTAAACTTTGTACGCAACCGTGTATAATATCCGTGTAATTGTAATTCTTTTTCCTTAGTCATGCGGAATCCTCCAGGCAAACATAACGGTTAATAGAGGAACTGCCAACTTTTGTGATCTGAGCCTATATTTGAGATTTGGGCAAATCCAACCCAAATCTATACGCCTGCTTGTGGAATTATTTTGTGACCATTCCTAATTGAGCAATCATTCAGGAATGGTCACAAATAAAGAAAGATCTTTTAATATTTTTTCCACATGCTTGTTCACCCTTCCGCTGTTCGACATGACCATGTCCAACTGTCTGGTATGCATTACAAGATGACCGAGAACCTTTAATCTTTCTTTCAAAAAAGATGCTTTCTGTCGCTCCAGCCGGGCAAAAAGTGTGTCGCTCTTTATCTTAACCCAAAAATCGAATTTTTCCAGAATTAATTTAATAAGCTCGGTTCTTCGTGCTCTGCGTACATCATCAGCGGCCCCGCCGCTAAAATTAAAACAGATGTAATTTTCTGCCACCTTATCGCCCCAAAAAGCCTCTACAGTCGAAAAATGAAAACCAAATCGTGAGCTGAGATGGCAAAAATTTTTGGATATCATAAAGTAATTACGATCAGCATAACGTGAACGCATGCCGGGGACAAGGCTTTTGTCCATTGTTGCTCCATACATAACGGAAAAAAATCCTTTTGTATCTATAGGCGGAGGACCTTGCCAGGGCACAGCCGTTATCCCCTTCCACAACGTTAGCATTGGATCGGAGGTTATATCTTCAAGTCTGATTGCATCCCCTTCTTTCATCCCTTCTTTACAACCTCCACCCAGATCAACAATCCACCACTGCATAGGAACATCAATAACCAGCCTCCTTGCTAAATGATCAGGAAAAGAAGCGTCTTTTTTGAACGCAAAAAGTTCACGCAAAGATATCTCGTGAGCAAAACGGATAATGTCGTGTATAGTCCGGCATCCTTCAGGAGTAAAATTCGATGCATCCGGATCGGTAAGATTGAGTGGTGCAATATATTTTAAAACATTTCCCAGTGTCTTGTGAACAGGGCTTCCTTTCATTAAGCTTGTCTTTTCAACAGCCTTCTCAAGAAGAGATTCTGCCCTTCCGGCATAAACCGTGCCGCCTGTCGCATCAACCGTAATGATGTCTCCATTATGGATATGCTTTGTAGCAATTGAAGTTCCAACAAGAGCCGGGACATTAAATTCACGAGCCACTGCCGCCAGATGGCCAGTGATACCTCCTTTATCTGTAATGACACCAATAGCGTTATTTAGAAGCGCTGCCCACTGAGGCAAAGGATTTTTGGTTACAAGCACTGCCCCTGAAGGAAATCGCAACATATCTACAGTTGTTGCAACTACAAAAGCAGGGCCGCTGGCGACCCCCGGACTGGCTGTTACACCACCGGTAAGAATCACCGGAAGATCAACTTTTGATTTTGGAATATCCGTAATTGCTGTCAGTTCTTTGCCAAGCACCATCAACGGCCGACTTTGTAAAATTGAGACAGAACCATCCGGTTTAAAAGCCCATTCAATATCCTGGGGAGCGCCAAAATGTTTTTCCAGACGAAGGGCCACTTCGCCTAACAAAGTGGTCTGTTCGTCGGTAATTGCCGGATTGTTTGCTTGTCCTTTTGACACATCCGCAAGGCATATCCCTTCCGAAATACCGGAAACAAGCTGCTGCCGCTTGACGCTGATCTCTTTTTTCAATATTATTTTCGGATCTTCTTTGGAAAGGACAAAAAGATCAGGAGCCATGCTTCCATCCACCACCGACTTGCCAAGCCCCCAGACAGCATTAATTATAATACACTCATGACGTATATTCCCGGGATCTGCCGAATACATAACGCCACCGGCTCCGGCATTGACCATGGACATACAGCCGACACACATAATAATATCTGCATCACGAAATCCCTTGTTTAAACGATAGGAAACGGCTGGAACGGAATATTTACTGGCAAGGATCTCTTTGTAGGAAAAGATCAGATCCTCTTTACTCACATTAAGCACGGAACGATACTGCCCTGCAAAAGAGGCATCCATAGTATCTTCACCAAGAGCACTGCTGCGCATGGAAACATGCAGATCATGGCCTGCTTTTTTCATTAAGTCAGTGTAAGCCTTTATAATGGCATCTTCAAGTTCCCGGGGACAAGGTGCAGTAATAATAAGATTCTGGATCTCGGAACTGGTTTCATGAAGCCTAGCAATATTTGCCGGTTCAAGAAATTGAATCTTACGGTTAATCTCATCCCGCAAATCACCGTATTCCATGAAGCACTCATAAGCCGCAGCCGTTATGACAAAACCATCGGAAACAGGAAGGCCAACATTGTTTTTAACTTCACCCAGATTTGCCATTTTGGCACCAACATTGTCAGCCATCGTTTTATCAACTCTCTCAAGAGGAAAAACTAATTCTTGCCCGGCTTCTAACTTTTTTTGTTGTAACTCCCTGTCAATTTCAGGAAGAATGCCTTCAAGCACCTTTGGAAGTTCTTTATATTTATTCTTTGATATTTCATTTAAGCAATTGATAATTTTGTATATATGAATTGAAATTGCTGTACAGTTTGCCCGAATAAAGGACATGCCAAAAGTGCGACTTCCGGAAAAGGCATCTTCCATATCAGTTATGAGTTCTAATACCTCGTGATTTGCGCTTAGAAGAGTCTTAAAATTCAAATACCTGTTTGAAAAGGCATTCCGTATTGTTTCAACTGAGGTCTTCTGTTCAACCTTTTGTGTATCATCTTTCAGTAGTTTTTTGAAAAATTGTTTTAATCCAAACATAAACCAACCGTTTTTATTTTTTTTGGCTGAAAATATATAGCACGCCAAAGGCGTACCACCAAATTCTCACTTTTCAATATTCACTTTTCAATACCATGTGACAGTCCTTTCTCCGGAATGCTTGATGAGATTTCAGGCATCAGCTCACCCTTTCGGTCAACCTTTAAGTTATATCGGTTTAGTTTGTGTCTCAACGTTCGAGGACTTATGTCCAGCATTTTAGCTGCTCGTTTTTTGTCGCCTTCCACACGGTAGAGAGCATTCAGGATTGCTTTTGTTTCTGCCGACTGTTTAATCTTTTTAAGACTCATCATTCGGAGAGGGTCTCTAAAATGCCACAAAAAATCAGAAGGGAGCTGTTTTACGTCTATCACATCATTATCATTGAGAATAATTACTCTTTCGAGAAGGCTTTTCAATTCTCTGACATTGCCAGGCCAATCATAATGGCAGAACATGTCCATGGCCTCCTGCTTTACCGATGGCTTGGGTTTTTTATACCTGGCAGCCAATTGATTCAGAAAACAATCCACCATTTTTGGAATAACAGCCGCTCTCTCTCTTAAAGGAGGTATGTGCAAAGGGACCACATGCAATCGGTAAAACAGATCTTCTCTAAACAACCCTTGTTTGATCCTGTCTTTAAGATCATTGTTAGTTGCCGAAACAATGCGAACATCACCTTTAATTAATTGATTTCCCCCTATCCTTACAAATCGAAAATCTTCAAGTACCCGCAAAAAATCTGTCTGATTTTCTATTGGTATCTCAGATACCTCGTCGAGGAAGAGAGTTCCTTTGTCAGCAATCTCAAAGCATCCCTTTTCCTGACGAATGGCCCCTGTGAAAGCTCCTTTTTCATGCCCAAAAAGTTTGTCTTCAAACATCATGCCTGAAAGAATACCACAGTTTATCGGTACGAAAGGATATTCGGATCTGGGACTTTGCAGGTGGATTATTTTGGCAAGCAATTCCTTACCCGTACCGCTTTCTCCAGTAATAAGCACATTCACATCGTGGTTGGCCACCTGATACACAATCTTCATGATAGATCGCATAACCTTACCTTCCAGAATAAACTCATGCGTAATCATGTTCTGAATATGTTTTATATGTGAAAATTGCAGTTGCACAAACTTACCTGAATCTAACACATTAAAATTATTGTATAATTATTAGAGCATATAATTACCTTATTTCTATAAGAATACATGGATGATATCTATATGTCAAACAAATTTCTTTTGTAAAATGGCAAGTTTTTGCCACGGCCTGGCATGAACTTGCCGAAATGAACATGGTAACAGTTGTCTTATTATTGGCGCTTCCAAGGAATAAATGAATGAAATATCAACACGTTAGAGTAAAATAAAATCGTTTTCTATGAATTGGCACAACTTTTGCTTTTCTTGATAATAACAGAGCAAAGCATTTTGTCCTAGTTTCCAAGTATAACTTGATGCGTTGTTTGGAACGTGGACGAATTAACTTAGGGTCGGCACATAGATTCGAGGAGGTTATTTTGTCCACGTTCCTTCATGTATTTACACTAAACGATTTATTTTATTAAAGGAGGTGTGGCATGTCGAATGCCAAGAAGGTTGAAGATTTAATGGTTGAAATAACCGAGTATCCGCACATTCCGTATTGGATGAGTGTGAGGGAAGCTATTTTTCTGATTCGCAGTACTTATGATAAAAAATCGGGTCTGGGAATACACCGCATGGTTTTGGTGTTTGATGAAAAGTATCAACTCCTCGGTGTCCTGACACTCAAGAAACTTCTCATCGGCATTGAGCCGAAATTTCTTAGAAAAGATGAAAAATCGCCTTACCAGGGCTTGGGGAACGCAAATTATGCCGGACTTTCGGCCCTTCTTGAAGGAACGTTTTCTGAAGGGTGCAAAGAGGAAGCAAAAAAGCCAGTGAGTGAGATCATGATGCCGATCGAAGCTAAGGTTGACGTGAATGATTCTATTGCAAAGGCGGCCTTTATCATGATCCAGGCCGACGTTGACCTGATCCCGGTAATGGATAGTGAAACAGTAAAGGGCGTTCTGCGCATGAGTGACGTTTTTAATGAGCTAACTGAAGTAGTAGTGGAGTAAAGGAGGTATAAAAGAATATGGCTGAGAAAAAGAAACCGGTTGCTACCGGACCAGGTCTCCCGGAGTTGCCTGATAAGATAGTTATTTCTCCTGAAAAGTCTGTATTGGACTGGAAGCGCCCGCTTTTTATGTCAATAGGGATTATTTTATTTCTAGTAGTTTATTATTCTTCACCATGGCCAGATGCCGTTGATCCTGCGGGAGCACATTTTCCGTTGTCTCAGGCGGCCAAGGGGGCGTTGGCCGTGTTTCTGCTGGCCAGCACCTGGTGGATATTTGAGGTCGTGCCGATCGGTGTAACCAGTATTACAATTGGGGTGTTGCAGGCCCTCTTTCTAATTAGGCCAGCCAAGGTAGCCTTTAAGGATTTCATGGATCCCTCCGTGATGTTTATCTTTGGTTCAATAGTCATCGGTATGGTTTTTACCAAGACGGGTTTGACCAAGCGTTTGGCATATAAGATGCTTTCTATTGTGGGAGAAAAAACCAGTATGATCTATCTGGGCTGCTTTGTGGTGACAGCAGCCATGACCCACATAATGGCGCACACCGCGGTCGCCGCAACTATATTTCCACTTCTTATGGCTATCTATGCGCTTTACGGAGAGGGGGATAAACAGACCAAGTTTGGCAAAGGCCTTTTTATCGGCATGGCCTATATAGCCGGAGCAGGGAGTATCGTAACCCTTTTGGGAGCAGCGCGCGGAGCAGTGGCCATCGGTTTTTACAACGACATCATGGGACAAGACATAAGCTTTTTTCAACTGAGTTACTATATGTTTATCCCTGGCTGGTTGATGGTTTTTGCTCTTTGGGGATATTTCATGCTCGTTTTCAAACCGGAAAAAAAGTCCATCCCCGGTCTCAAGGAAAGGGCAAAACAACTGAATGCACAATTGGGAAAGATTACCAGAGATGAGATTATGGCCATAGTCATCGTTGTTGCGGTGATCATTTTCCTTGCTCTCAGATCTTTTGTCCCGGAATTAAAAGTGTTTCATAAAACAGCGATTGTTTTACTTTCAACCGTAATATTTTTCCTTGTCAAGATTCTTGATGTCAAAGACCTCGAAGAGATTCCATGGAACATCATTCTTTTGTTTGCCGGTGCCATGAGCATAGGCTTTTGCCTCTGGGAAACGGGCGCTGCTAAATGGCTTGCAGTGAACTGGCTCATCATGTTTCAGAAATCCAGTGCCTTCGTGTTTGTCATGAGTATCGCATTTTTTGTCATGATCATGACAAATTTTATTATGAACGTGGCTGCTATTGCCATCTCCCTTCCTGTAGCATTAGTAATTGCTCCGTATCTCGGTGTATCAGGAGAGATCATACTCTATGCGTCACTCGTAACAGCAGGTATGCCTTTTCTACTGCTCGTGGGTGCAGCCCCGAATGCCATAGCATATGATTCAAAGCAGTTTACCACTGCTGAATTCTTTCTTTATGGTATTCCGGCAAGTATCATCCTTATGGCTGTAGTAGCTCTCTGCATTTTGGTGATCTGGCCGATGCTGGGAATGCCGATCACGGTGCCCAGGATATAGAAAGTGAAGTGAAAGTAGTTTGTATGTTCAGTTCAATTGGTTCCGTTGGTCTTAATTGGTTGGATTTGTTAACTAATTAAACCAATGGAACCAATCCGATCAATAAAACCGCAAAGCGACTAAGATGCTAAATTGAAAAGTGAATATTGGTGGTGTACGCCTTTGGCGTGCTGATTGATAAGCCAAAGTTACTTAGAGTTTGCCCTCTTATATATTGATATTTTAAGGAATATATAAAATGGCAGCATTCCTTTCTTAGCTGTTAAGCTTATCAGCTAAGAGCTCGCCCGATAGGGCACTAATTTATATTGGAGGTCTAAATGGATTGCGTAAAGTGTGCCGGAATAATCCCAGACAACCGGACGATCATGTCCCGTCAATACAATTTGCTCACATTTTTTGGCAAAGTGAAAGAGGTGGCAATAAATTATTGTAAATTTGATATAAATAGAACCATGCCTGTAAAGGTTGAGTGTCCGGATGAAAGTCAGGGGCTGAAAAGCCTTTATTTTGTAAG
>DAOURZ010000053.1 GCA_030627475.1 Deltaproteobacteria bacterium
AAGAGAATTTACGCTCATTGAGCAGAGGATGATGAAAAAGTTTGCTGTTGAAGCACTGAATAGCCTGGAAAAAGCCATAGATGTTGTATATTCTGTAAAGATTTCCTTAAAAAAAACCGAGACCAAGCCCGAATTCGTTTATATGGTCGGTCCTAATGATTTAGTTATAGCTGTCGTATTTTCTATAAAGGGGGATGAATTCTCAGGAAATATTCATTTGTGTATTCCATATCTTATGCTGGAACCGATTAAGGATAAACTCTCCTCCAAATATCTTGGCGGTAAAAACATAGAACATTTATTTGGCGTCCAGATTCAGAATATGTTGAAAGATACCAATATAGCAGTTGTTGCCGAGTTGGGAAGGACTGTTTATACTATTCGTGACATATTGAATCTACGGGAAGGAGATATCCTTAAGCTTAATACAGGTCCTCAAGATCTTATCACAATAAATATTGAAGATGTTTCTAAATATCTCGGTGTTCCGGGAGTTGTCAAGGGGAACCGTGCAGTTCAGGTAACAAGATTTTTTTGTCAAAATGGAGGTGGCGAATAAACATGGTTACAATTGATGAAAATAAAGGAAAGCCTGAGCCTGGCAAGGCGATATCCGGAAGCACCGAAAAGGATGCAAAGGGAAAGCCGTATGCGTTTTCTGACTTGAGCGATACGTCTGCTTCGCAGCAGCCGGCTAATATGGAACTAATCCTTGATGTACCGTTAGAAATAACTGTTGAATTGGGCCGGACAAGGATGCTGATAGGTGAGTTGCTTAAGCTTGGTCAGGGATCATCTATTGAGCTTTCAAAGCTTGCAGGAGAAAACCTGGAAATATTAGCCAACCAAAGATTAATAGCGAGGGGAGAGGTGATAGTTACAAACGAAAAATATGGTATTCGTATCACCGAAATTATGAGTCCCACAGAACGAATAGAGGGGTTAAAATGAACTATCATCCCGATCTGTTATCAACTGCGCTGAAAATGATAACTGCTCTGGTTATAGTTCTGGGAGGGCTGTTTATCGTTTTTTATTTTTTGAAACGAATATTAAAGAGAGATGCCGGAGGATCAAGTGAGAAACTGATCAGGGTTTTATCAAGCAGTTATATTGGAGTTAAAAAAACCATCTCCTTAATTGAGGTTCCCGGGTCAATACTGGTTCTTGGGGTTACGAGTGACAACATTTGCCTCCTTACCAAAATAGAAGATGAAGAGATATTGAATAGATTTAAGAGACCTGAAGAGGAAAAAAAATCAACCTCCTTTTCCGATCAATTAAATAAAATATCATCAAAATTCAAAGAATGAGGATTCGTAGGGGCAGACCTATGTGTCTGCCCTATTGTATGAATCTGTCCGATTGGATGCGCCTGTCCTATTGGATGCGCCTGCCCGATTGAATGCGCCTGCCCGATTGGATAACAATTGAAATACGATGAAAGGAACCGTGAATAAATATAGATATTTTAGATTTTATATCATTATTTCGATATGTTTTGTGGTTTCTATGGCCTTAACTCCTCATGTTTGCTGGGGTGATACTCCACCTGCTTCTCCGCCTCTTTTCAGTATAGACCTCAACAAAGCAGTAGAGCCCGGACAAGTGTCAGTTGTTCTTGAGATTTTCCTTTTATTAACGGTTCTTTCCCTGGCCCCTGCAATTCTGATCATGATAACCTCCTTTACCCGAATTGTAATAGTGCTTTCCGTCCTTCGTCAGGCGATCGGAACCCATCAGATGCCCCCTAACCAGATAATTATCGGTCTGGCACTGTTTCTTACATTTTTTATTATGACTCCGGTCTGGCAGGATATCAATCAAAATGCGCTTCAACCATATCTGACTAAGAAGATAACTCAAAACCAGGCATTAGAAAAGGCTTCTCAGCCTTTAAGGAGTTTTATGTTTAAACAAACAAAGGAAAAGGACCTGGCTCTGCTCGTTGATATCGCAAATATGGAGAGACCGCGAAATGTTGATGATATTCCGATTTCCGTGCTTATTCCTTCCTTTATAATCGGTGAATTAAAAACCGCGTTCCAGATCGGATTTTTGATTTACGTGCCATTTTTGATTATTGATATGGTTGTAGCGAGTGTTCTTCTTTCCATGGGGATGATGATGTTGCCGCCTGTTATGATTTCCCTGCCGTTTAAGTTGATGCTGTTTGTTCTCGCTGATGGCTGGTATTTGATTGTGGGTTCCCTTGTAAAAAGTTTTGCGTAAGGATCAATATGACACCGGAATTTGTAACAGGATTTCTTTCGGAAGGCATAAAAACAACTATTCTATTAGCTTCACCTATGTTGCTTGCCGGTCTGATTGTGGGCCTGATAGTTAGTATATTTCAGGCAGCCACCCAGATTAATGAAATGACCATGACCTTTATTCCTAAAATATTAGCAGTCAGCATTGCTCTACTTGTTTTCTTTCCATGGATGCTTCAGACCATGATTGATTTTATTACTAATCTGTTTGTTAATATACCTGATTATATTCGATGATAAGCTTCAATATATCACTGCCGCAGCTTCAGATATTTTTTTTGATTTTTTTGCGAGTTGGCGCAATTATAATGTTCATTCCGGTTTTTGGTACTAGAAACGTACCTGTCTTATTTAAAGCAGGATTGGCGTTCTCCGTTAGTATATTATTATTTCCCATCTTAAAATTAGACAATATTCCTTTTACTACCGGCGCAATACCCTTTGGTATAGGGGTAACAGGTGAAATCATGCTGGGAGTTATCATCGGTTTTTCCGTTAAGCTGATATTTACCGGAATTCAGTTGGCAGGTCAATTGGCAGGCTTTCAGATGGGCCTTGCTATTGCTAATGTCATGGATCCAATAACAAGCGCCCAGGTTTCCGTTATTGCTCAATTTAATAATCTGTTTGCCATGCTGATATTTTTAACCATTAATGCTCACCACATGTTTTTACGAGCTATAGTTGAAAGCTTCCGGTTAATTCCTCCCCTTGATGTTCAATTCAGCAATTCCTTGATTGAGCACTTAATCAGTCTCTCGGGCAATATATTTATTATCGCTATTAAGATAGGAGCGCCGGTTATAGTGGCGCTGCTGTTCACAAGCGCAGCCTTGGGATTGATAGCGCGAACAGTTCCGCAGATGAATATTTTTCTTGTAGCCATGCCTTTGAAAATTGTTGTCGGGTTACTTTTTTTGGCTTTTGCTCTTCCTCATGCAGTGTTTTTTTTGAAACAGATATTTAACGAATCGGGAAAAGATATTCTTCTGCTTTTAAGAGCTATGGGGAATGGATGATCAAGCAGAGGAGAGGAGAGGTCGACTATGGCCGAAGGAAGCGACCAGGAAAAAACTGAACAACCTACTCCGAAACGTCTTAAGGAAGCAAGAGAAAAGGGGCAGGTTGCCCAAAGCAAAGAGGTCTCTTCCGCTTTAATTCTATTGACATCTCTATGTGTATTTTTTTTTGCCGGCTCCTGGATGTTTTGGAGCCTTTCAGGGTTTATGCGGGGAGTATTTCAGGATCTGGGAACTTTCCATCTGCACGATATTTCTACTGTCAGCGCTTTCTTGCTCAAGATTTTTGAGCAAATCTTCTTGATTTTAATGCCTTTAATGTTGGCTATTTTTGTCGTAGGCATTGCGTCCAATATTTTCCAGATTGGATTTTTATTTACATCAAAGCCTCTTGTTCCGGATCTTTCCAAACTTAATCCTGTTCAAGGGATAAAGAAATTTGTTTCTCTAAAGGCTTTGGCGGAGCTTGTAAAGTCGCTGTTTAAAATATCCGCTGTAAGCAGTATAGCATTTTTAACGCTAAAAGGAGAATTGGATATTATTCCTTCTCTGATACAGATGAGCGTTGCAGATATTCTTTCATTTATCGGCAGGGTTTGCTTTAAACTGTGTTTTTATGTCTGTTTGTTTTTGATTATTCTGGCGATTTTAGATTATGTTTATCAACGCTGGCAGCATGAAAAGGACATGAAGATGACCAAACGGGAAATTAAAGATGAATCAAAGCAAACAGAAGGAGATCCTGCTGTTAAGGGAAGAATTAAAAAGGCTCAGATGGAAATAGCGCAACGCAGAATGATGGAAGATGTTCTTGATGCAGATGTCATAGTAACCAACCCAACCAGCCTTGCTGTTGCTCTTAAATTTGATGCAAAAGAGATGATTGCTCCACAGGTAATAGCAAAAGGAGCCGGGTTTATTGCTGAGCGGATTAAAGAAATTGCCAGAGAAAAGCAAATTCCGGTTGTCGAGAATAAACCGGTTGCCCAGGCTCTTTTTAAGCTGGCAAAAATAGGAGATTTTGTTCCTGCTGATCTCTATAGGGCAATTGCAGAGATTCTGGCATATGTTTATAGATTGAAAAGAATGAATCGATAATTGATGATTGGCCGAACATTTTTTAGGCATGAAAAATGCGTGTTGTAAATAGAAAAGTCGAGCATGATTCAAATCAACAATCCATCACGGGAGGATTATGGAAGCAGCACCTAAAACAGAATACTTAACGATTCCCTTTATAACGAAAAACAGCGATGTTGCTATGGCCATACTGGTTGTGCTTATCGTGGTATTCATGATTATACCGCTACCGGTTTTGCTGCTGGATATGCTTTTGTCGTTCAATATAACATTTGCTTTAATAATTCTTCTGGTAGGTATGTATATTGTAAAGCCGTTAGAATTATCAGCGTTACCTTCCATACTTCTGGTCACTACTCTATTCAGATTATCGCTGAATATTGCTTCTACCCGAATGATTCTACTTCATGGAAATGAGGGACCCATGGCTGCCGGCAAAGTGATCAGTGCTTTCGGAAACTTTGTGGTTGGCGGAAACTATCTCGTGGGGATCATAATCTTTTTGATTCTGGTTGTTATTAATTTTGTGGTAATTACGAAAGGAGCCGGACGAATTGCAGAAGTGGCCGCCAGGTTCACTCTGGATGCTATGCCTGGCAAGCAGATGAGCATAGATGCCGACTTGAATGCAGGGTTGATAGATGACGGGGAAGCAAAGGCGAGGAGACTGGAGATTTCACAGGAGGCAGAATATTATGGCTCTATGGATGGTGCCAATAAGTTTATTCGTGGCGATGCTGTAGCAGGAATAATAATTACCCTGATAAATATTATTGGCGGGCTTGGTATTGGAGTTTTTCAGAATGACATGAGTTTTGCCGATGCAGCCCAGACATATACTCTGCTGACGGTTGGAGATGGATTGGTCAGTCAGGTTCCTGCTCTTATTATTTCAACGGCAGTAGGTTTTATAGTGAGCAGGGCAGCTTCCGAATCAAACATGGGAAAAGAAATAACTTCCCAGATTTTACTACATCCGCGTGCTATTGCTATTGCCGCTACCGTGCTTTTTGGACTTGGCATGGTCCCCGGACTTCCCACTTTTCCATTTATTATTTTATCAATTCTATCCGGAAGTGTGGCTTATGTGGTCTTTCAAACAAGAAAAACTGCTTTAAAAGAGAAAAGTGTAGAGAAGCGAGAATCCAAAACCGAATCACCGGAAAAGCTAAAACCCCTTGCTCCTCTTGATATTCTTGCACTGGAAGTCGGATACGGCCTTATTCCGTTGGTGGATGCGGAACAAAATGGTGAGCTTTTGGATCGTATTAAGTCAATAAGGCGACAACTCGCTCAGGAAGTCGGAATTATTGTCCCTTCTGTTCATATTCAGGATAACATGCAGTTAAAAGCCGGTGAATATTCCATCTTGCTTAAAGGAAATGAAGTGGCGAAAGGAGAATTGATGCCAAACTGCTATCTCGCCATAAATCCCGGAACCGCTGAAGAGGAGATTGACGGGATACCGACAAAAGAACCTACTTATGGGCTGCCGGCTTTCTGGATTAAAGAAGAAGTTAAAGAAAGTGCTATGTCTAAAGGATATACGGCAGTTGACATTTCTACTGTTTTGACAACGCATCTGTCTGACGTGATTAGACGCCATGCTCATGAATTGCTGGGAAGACAGGAGGTTCAGCAGCTATTGGATAGTCTTAAATCGTCCCATCCAAAAGTAGTTGAAGAATTGATTCCCAATTTGTTGTCTCTTGGCGCTGTAGGGAAAGTACTTCAGAACCTTTTAATGGAACAGATTCCTGTTCGTGATTTGCTTACTATCCTGGAGACATTGGCCGACTGGGCGCCGATGATAAAAGATATAGATACCCTGACAGAGTATGTTCGTCAATCGCTGGCAAGAACAATCACCAAACTCTATCAGACATCTGATGGAAAGATACCATTAATAACCCTTAACCAGAGCGTTGAAAACGCTATATCCGGAGCAATTCAGCAAACAGAACAGGGCAGTTTTCTTGCCATGGAACCCAATCTTGTCCAAAAAATCATGAAAGTTCTTACCGAAAATCTGGAGAAGTTTTCACAACTGAATTGTCAACCTATTGTTTTATGTTCAGCCCAGATCAGATCGCATTTCAAGAAGCTTGTAGATCGGTTTATTCCTGATCTCGTAGTCCTTTCATATAATGATATTTTAAAGAATGTTAAAATCCAATCAATAGGAACGGTGGAACTTTCTGATGCAGATTAAAAAATTTGAAGCAGAGAATATGGCAGAAGCTTTAAGATTGGTTAAACAGGAATTTGGTTCTGAGGCTGTGATTCTTTCCGCAAAAAGTCTGGAGAAAAAGATGGGGGTGTTTGGGCATATGAAAAGACCCGGGGTAGAGGTAACCGCAGCAAAAGATACCCTTTATCCTGAACCCGAAAAAACTTCATCAGGCAAAATTCGGAAGTTTAAGAATCCAGGTAATAAAAAGAGCTTAATTGGCACTTTTTGTGGAGGGATAATGGCGTTAAAAAACAAACCAAATGATATTTTTCAAAGCCATGATAGAGAATTGGCTAACCTGAAGCAGCAGATGCTGTCTCAGGATGTGGAAGAAAGTATAATTCTAAAATTGATAGAAAAAGTAAATAGAATTGTACCGTCAAAAAAGTCTTTAAAAGATAATGAGCTTAAATTGTGTTTGATCCATGTTCTTAAGGAAATGGGTGTAACAGCAGAGCCCGTAAGGATAGAGCCCGGAAAGCGAAAAGTTATTGCTTTTATGGGTCCTGCCGGAGTGGGAAAGACAACAACTATTGCCAAACTAGCTGCTATCCAGGCTATCAAAATGAAAAAACAGGTTGCCTTGATTACTCTGGATAATTATCGAATCGGTGGCATTGATCAGCTCAAAATTTATGCAAAAATTATCGGAATCCCCATAGAAGTTGCTTCAACCGGAAAAGAATTCAAGGAATGTCTTAAGAGGCTGAAAGACAAGGATCTTGTTTTAATTGATACTGCCGGAATGAGTCAAACGAATGAATATCAGTTTAATGAACTCAGGATTTTTTTTAACAAAGTTCGTTGCGTTGAAACCTGTCTTCTTTTGAGCGCTGCCACAAAAGAGAACGATCTTGTTGATATATTAGCAAAGTTTAAAGTATTTTCCATTAGCAAATTGTTATTTACAAAGCTTGATGAAAGCACGTCGTATGGAAACATTTTCAATCAATTAATTCGATCGAAAATACCTGTTTCATACTTTACAAACGGTCAGCAGGTTCCTGGAGATATTGAAAACGCAACATTAG
>DAOURZ010000108.1 GCA_030627475.1 Deltaproteobacteria bacterium
AACGGCGTGCTCTTTGATGGAAAAAAGGAATTTTTCCGGCAGGAGGGCCGCCTGGGGTATGAACAGTATGCAGCTAGCGGCTACCGGCTTTGGGGGCACGAAGTGGAAAAAGCGCTTGATTTTCAGGAAATTGAATGGACAGATATCCTCGGAGAAAAAATTCCGTTCGATACCCGGAACAAGGCATATCTAACCAGCGATCCATTTATGCTCGCAAGGATGGAACTGGACAATATAGATAAGAAATTTAACGGGATCATTCATTCCATCTACGCCATTCAAAAAAAACAATGGGAAAAGACGGATATTATAACATCCGTGTCCGAAGATTCCATCAATCAAAAGCCCTGGTTTGTTTATAATTGCATATTTTATGAGGGCAAACCATGGGCCTGCGTAGATCATAAAGGACATTCCAGTCCAAACCTGAAAAGCCTGTCCTCAAAAGCAGCCATTTCCTGGTCAGCTATTTTTTCGGATGATTACAGCACAAGTCTCAGGGAAGCGGTTGCTGACCTTAAGCACCCCAAATACGGATTTTACGCAGGTATTTTTGAAGACGGCAAAATCAATAAATCAAGAAACATCAATACAAACGCTGTGATACTGGAAGCCATGCTTTACCTGAAAATGGGCAAAAAACCTTTCATTATTCAGAAATGATTAAGGCATAATGACAAATGACTGCTTTTTTTTGAATCTGTAAATATTGAAATCTTTTTGATCCAATGTAATAATATTGTATATCCCTGTATCCATTGCAAGGCATACAATTGTTGCATCAGCATAATCCATGGGCAGATCTGAATACTTTTTTATTAGAATTTTTACTTTTTTCATACTCTCAACACTGGAGGGAATGATTTCAACCACAGATTTTAGAACAAAATCAATAGCTGCTGTTTGCGCTTTTACCGAGAAATTTAAAAGGTAAAGAACTTCTGTTAAAACAGATTCGGTAGAATATAATTTTCCGGAAAAATTCTTGAGCCATCGTACACAAATATCATGTTTTGATTCACTTTTGTCTATTAATGCAACCCACGGGCCTGTATCTAAAATAGCTTTCATTTGTCGACCTTTTTTATTTTTTTTATCAAATAGTCGCGATGACGTTGCCCAAGATCAGGTATTCCGCTTTCAACAATACCGAGAAGATGTTTAACCTTGGTGAATGGTTTTTCTGTACTTTCATTATATTCTTCTATAAATTTTTTTAAAGCTATTCTGGTTACATCAGATTTTTTAAGCTCCATTTTTTTTGCGATATATTCAATCATAGTCATCTGTTCTTTTGGCATTCTAATTGTAAGCTGCATTTATCACCCCTTATTTTAATGAAAATGATTGCAATGTAGTCTTTTTGATTTTATATGTCAAGAAAAAGGGGCTATTCTGCAACGCCGGAAAGGGAGCAAAAGTTAATTGAAAGCGGGAGAATAAACTTGCATCGTGTTATTCTTATCTTTCTTCTTGCAATGGAAAGCTTTTTGTTTTGCTTTTCTGATGCTTTTGCCGGAGCAGAAGAAGAAACTGTGAACGAAATCATGAAAGGGATATCAAGTTCCTTTTCGCTGCCCTTGCGGGATCTGTTGAAAAAAGAGCATCCGTCAGAATTGAAAAACATATTCAGCGGATTTAGCGGCGGATTTGCTTTCAGCTATCCACTTAAGGATACCTTGCGCGAAAAAAGAGGAACTAACGAACAGTCAAAAGAAGGTTTTCGGAAGTGTATTGTTTCCGCCACCTTGAAATATAATCCCATAAGTTACTGGTACATCAGCGCCACATTTTATGGTTATCTTGATTTTGATTCAGAAAATATCCGGTGCCCGGATTGCAGAGCATCGTGGGATCCCGATTTTTCATATACCTTTGGTTATGATGACTGGCATCCTTATACCTTTAGTCTGGTTTATTCAAACTACGGAGGAAATCGCATCAAACCTGACAGGGATAAAGAGGAAACAATAACAAAATTTAAAGAAGGAACTTATTCCCTTGGGTGGAAGTTTGTTGTACCCCGATTTATCGAAGAAATATTTATCATTCACCCCACAGGAGGTATCGGAGGCTCAATAGCTTATAATCTTACTCCGAAATACATGGATATTGCAACACTTTCGATGCAGACCTGGAAACAGTCAATCAGCCTCGGTCTGAAATATGTAATTTATAAGTGGTGGTACGCGAATATCACCCTCTATTATTATCCCCAACCAACTCAGAAGCAGCCATGGGATCCTGATTACACTTATGGATTCGGCTATTTTGACTGGCATCCGGGAACTATTTCAGTTCAGTATAACAATTATTCCGGCAACAGGTATCCGTGGCACAGAAAAAGTCCTGATACCGGCAGCTTCAAGGACGGTGCCATCACAATTTCATGGTCATGGATGTGGTAAATTATGCATAAAAATAACTTGGCAAGACTACATCAAGAAGGCATATTAACTGATATAGACATGCATTTTGCAAGGTTTATGACGGATCTTGCAGGCAGTAAATATCAGGAAGTATTTCTCGGAGCAGGTCTTGCAAGTAATGTTACAGGCAAGGGAGATGTGTGTTTTGACCTTGCATCATTTGCAGGGAGAGGGCTGCTTGACAAAGATGGGGAAAGGGAGGCTGTTATCTGTCCCGGGCTTTCTGTATGGAAGAACAATTTGATGTCAACCAAAATTGTCGGAAGACCGGGAGACCTTTGCCCTCTTATACTTGATGAAAGAAACAGACTTTATCTTTATCGCTACTGGGAATATGAAACAAAACTTTCTGATTCTATAAAACAACGTGTTAAAAAAGATATTAACGGCATAAACTTATCTCTTATAAAAGACAGCCTGAAGAGGCTTTTCCCTGAAAAAACAGATGGCGCTATTAACTGGCAAAAGGTTGCCGCCATAATTTCGGCTTTTAAGAAGTTCTGCGTTATTTCCGGAGGCCCTGGAACAGGCAAAACCACAACTGTTGCAAAGATCCTGGCGCTTCTATTAGAGCAGGCAGATAAAGAAAAAAACCTTAGAATTTTTCTTGCAGCTCCAACTGGAAAAGCTGCGGCAAGGTTAAGCGAGTCTATAGAAAACATTAAAAAAAAGCTGAATTGCAAAGACTATATCAAAGCAGCTATACCGACAAAAGCTTTTACAATTCACAGGCTGCTGAAAACTATTATCGGATCTCCTTTTTTTCATTATAATTCCGAAAATCTTCTTTCCGCCGATATTGTTGTAATAGATGAAGCCTCAATGGTTGATCTGCCCTTAATGTCAAAACTCATACAGGCTGTCCCTATTGATGCAAGGCTCATACTGATAGGAGACAGCAATCAGCTTGCATCCGTGGATCCCGGTTCAGTGCTTGGCGATATTTGCGGAAACGACCATATTCGTGGATTTACAGCAAATTTTGTTAATAAAATTGAAGAATCAACAGATGAAAAGTTTGCGGATTCTATCAAAAAACATAAAGACATAAAAGTTTTACATGACCATATTGTTATTTTGAAAAAAAATTATAGATTTGCTGACGGCAGTGGAATCGGCGGATTAAGTAAGGCTGTGAAGCATGGAAACGTTGATAAGGCTTTAAGTCTGCTTAAAAATGAAAATAACAAAAGTATAATATTTGAAGAAATAGTATCAGTTGATAATTTTAAACAAATTCTTGCGGATAAAGTTATTGAGTTCTATTCAGAATATCTCAAAACTGATGATCCTGCTATTGCTCTTGAACTTTTTAATCGCTTTAAAATATTGTGTGCTGTAAAGATAGGGCAATTCGGGGTTTATACAGTAAATGCAATCATCGAACAGATATTGAGCCGTGAGAATCTGATACAAACTGAAAATTTATGGTATAAAGGCCGACCGGTTCTCATAATCAGCAATGATTATAAACTCGGCCTTTTTAACGGGGATATCGGTATAACAATGCCAATTCCCGATTCCGACAGGAATGATATGTATGTATTTTTCCCCGGAACTTCCGGAGAATTGAGACATTTTTTGCCTTACAGATTACCCCTGCATGAAACAGTTTATGCGATGACAGTTCATAAGAGTCAGGGTTCCGAGTTTGAAAACGTTTATCTTGTTTTGCCGGATAAGGATTATTCCGTACTTTCCGGAGAACTTATTTATACAGCTATTACAAGAGCTGGTCAGAGTGTAACAATATTAGGCAAAGAAGAAGTTTTAAGAACTTCGATATCAAGAATAATTAAGCGCAAGTCCGGTCTTCATGATTCTCTCTGGTAAAAAAATATGAATTAAGGGTTCGCAACTCGCTGATGGCTAAACGCACAGGTTGTAATTTTTCAGGTTAGGAACGTGGTCGAATTAACTTCCGCAAGTAGGCGCACAGATTTAGGTCAGGTTTGTTCGATCTACAATCACAAAAGTCGAAGAAATAGCGAGCTATTTCAAGATTTTTGCGATTGTAGATCGGGCAAAGATGGCCTGATGCTGTAATGCATAGTTGCGGAAGTTATTTAAACCCCATTCGACGTTGGACGTTCATCTTTTAATTTGTTTTTTTAAAATCCGGATAATGTTTTTTCAGGCATTCAGGACACAGGCCGTGGCTGAATTGGGCATCCGAGTGCTCGGTAATGTATTTTTCGAGCCGTTCCCAGCTCTGCCGGTCATTCCGGATCTTGTGACAATGCATGCAGATGGGCAGGATGCCCTGGAGAGTCTTGACATGCGCCAACGCTTCCTGAAGAGAATGAACTTCTTCCACAAGGGCTGACTGCAATGCCGCTACCCTTTCTCCCACCTTGACCCGGACGCGCAGTTCGTCCATTTCATACGGTTTGTTGATATAGTCGTCCGCTCCTGCCTCAAGACCGTCGACAATGTCCTTCATGCTGTTGCGAATCGTGAGAAGAATAAGGTACGCAGAATTAGGAACATCCAATTGGCGCACTTTGCGACAAACCTCAGCACCATCCAGCCCTGGCATCATCCGGTCAAGAATTGCAAGCTTTGGCGCGTCTTCGGCCTGAAGCGCCTCCCATGCCTCGTTGCCGTCCTTCGTGACAACCACCTCGTAACCCCACTTGGCCAGCATATGTTTAAGCAACACTCGTGAGGTTATATCATCTTCAGCAATCAAGATTTTCATTATATGGTTTCCTTTGTCATCCTTTTTTCTACCTTCTCAAACTCCTTCTTGATCGTATTGAGCATTTCTGTTGCCTGACTCAGATCGCCATTTTTTCCGGCCATTTCGAGGCGCATAGCCGCGTTCTGCATGGAATCTGCGACTACATTCTCTGATGCGCCCTTCAGGGTATGGGCATTGCGATCCTGTCGGGCAGTGGCAGTATCCGTCAGGAATCCATCGGGCTATCGTCTCTCCAAGTTTGCCAGGTCGGATCGGCTTGGTCAAATAATTATCCATGCCTGCCTTCAAACATATCTCTCTGTTACCCTCCATGGCGTGGGCTGTCATGGCAATGATCGAAACATGTTTCGATTGAGCTGTGAGCTCCTCTTGTCTCCTGATTTCTCTGGTTGCTTCCAATCCATGCCGTTATCCTCATTATCAAGGGTTACGTGCAAGGCCACCTCGCCTTGTGCCGTGAATTTAATTGCATTTCCGATCAGGTTGGTTATTATCTGTCGAGGCCGCCCTGCCTCTATCTTGGAAAAATCAAGGATATC
>DAOURZ010000170.1 GCA_030627475.1 Deltaproteobacteria bacterium
CAGGTTTGCAATAAGGGAAGGTGGTCGTACTGTTGGCGCTGGAGTGGTAAGCGAAATAATCGAATAAAGGAGTCGGCTGGTGAGAATAATTGTTACCCTTGCATGCAACGAATGTAAGAGAAGAAATTACACTACAACAAAGAATAAACGGACAACACCGGATAAGCTTGAATTTAATAAATATTGCAGGTTTTGCAGAAAACATACTTCGCATAAGGAAACAAAATAAAAGTTTTGTTCTATATTTGTGATTAATAATATTATTGACAAGTTAAATCCGGGATTATGCAGGCCAGTAGCTCTAACGGCAGAGCGTCGGACTCCAAATCCGGGTGTTGGGGGTTCGAATCCCTCCTGGCCTGCCAGATCATTTTTAAAAAATAATCATCTCGAAGTTCATCGGATGCAAGATGTCTTTATTGATTCAACTTTGAGATTTTGCTCTTTTTTTGGTATATAATGGGAAGGTTACAAAGAAAAAAAATTTCTGTAAATAAAACAAAGAAAAGAAAAAGTCTTGATAAAGTATCATCATCTAATACAGGAATTGATGCTGCTTCCCCAAAGGCAGGTTTAACATCAAATTCTGTCAGGGATATAAAAAAAGTACAGACTTTATCTCCGAAGAAATTTTCGAGTACAGCCAGATCTGAGCCAGGAAGTTTTCTGGGCAGGCTTTTTGTCGCGGGGCCTTTACAAAAACCCTTGCAGTTTCTAAGGGAGGTGAAGGTTGAACTTAAAAAAGTGATATGGCCTACACGCAAGCAAACTATAGGTTCCACCTTGGTAGTTATAGTTCTTGTTATGATAATATCGTTTTTTTTAGGGATAGTCGATATTAGTTTGTCAAGTCTGATAAGTCTGATCCTTAAATAGTACCTGAACGGAAACCGGTTCAGGTACTAAATAGATGAGGAGAAAAAAGTGGCTCTTAAATGGTATATAGTCCATGTTTATTCAGGTTTTGAAAGCAAAGTCAAAATGGTTTTGGAAGAACGAATAGCTTCCTCCCCTCATTCTGATAAATTTGGCGAGGTGCTGGTTCCGACTGAGCAGATAGTTGAACTTGTTAAGGGGAAGAGAAAGGAATCATCCCGCAAATTTTATCCAGGATATATTTTGGTTAAGATGGAACTTGATAACGAAACCTGGCATATTGTTAATGATACAATCAAAGTTACAGGTTTTTTGGGGGGAAGAGAAAATCCGACTCCTCTTTCAGATGAAGAGGCTGAAAAAATTTTAAGTCGAATGAAAGCCGGTCAACTGGAACCAAAGCCAAAGTTTTTGTTCGAGGCAGGGGATGAGATTCGTGTAACTGATGGACCTTTTACAAATTTTAACGGAATCGTGGATGAAGTTAATCCCGAAAAAGGTAAGATAAGAGTCCTGGTAACTATATTCGGCCGTTCAACACCGGTAGAATTGGAATTTGTTCAGGTTACAAAGTTGTAATAGTATATATTCACGACGGAGCCTCTTGTTTTTTATTAACTGTTAACCGTGAGCGGTTACAATAATTATTAGGAGTAGAAAGTACAAATGGCAAAAGAAATTATTGCGCAGATAAAATTACAGGTTGCCGCAGGCAAAGCTAATCCTTCTCCTCCTATCGGGCCTGCATTAGGGCAGCATGGCGTTAATATAATGGATTTTTGCAAGGCGTTTAATGCCAGAACAGCGAGTGATGAGGGAATGATAATACCTGTTGTTATAACTGTTTATAAGGATAGGACATTTACTTTTATCACCAAAACGCCGCCTGCAGCCATACTATTAAAGAAAGCTGCAAAAATAGCAAAAGGAGCCGGTGATCCAAAGCGTGAAAGAGTAGGCAAGGTTACCAGACAGCAGGTTGAAGAAATAGCCAAACAGAAAATGGTTGATTTAAATGCTTATGATTTAAATGCTGCCTGCAGGATAATTGAAGGGACAGCAAGAAGTATGGGAATAGAGATTGGTTAAATAGAAAAGGAGTTAGTTATAAAACATGCCGAATCGGGGGAAAAAATACTTAAAATCAAGAAAGCAAATAAATGCCGAGACAAGGTATCATTATGCCGAAGCCGTAAAAACTTCTTTAGATTCATCTTATGCCAAATTTGATGAAAGCATTGATGTGGCTGTACGCCTTGGAGTTGATCCACGACATGCAGATCAGATGCTTCGAGGGACGGTGGTTTTGCCGAACGGACTCGGGAAAGAAGTCAAGGTTTTAGTGTTTGCTAAAGGGGCAAAGGAAAAAGAGGCATTGGATGCAGGTGCTGATTTTGTTGGCAACGATGATCTGATAAAAAAAATCAAAGACGGATGGTTAGGCTTTGATAAAGCTGTTGCCACACCGGATATGATGGGTTCTGTAGGAAAAATAGGGAGAATCCTTGGTCCAAGAGGGCTTATGCCTAATGCAAAAACGGAAACAATTACTTTTGATATTGAGCGAGTGGTTGCTGAGCTTAAGTCAGGCAAAATAGATTTCAGGGTAGAAAAAGCAGGCATAGTTCATGTTCCAATGGGCAAAGTTTCATTTGGTGTAGATAAGATTATTCAGAATTTTGTTGTATTTGTAGAAACAATTTTACGCCTGAGGCCTGCTTCCAGCAAAGGTACCTATTTGAAGAGTATCGTTATATCGACTACTATGGGCCCGGGAGTCAAGATAGATACAGCAAGTTTAAAGGAATTGGCAGCATAGTATTTTTTCTACAGACTTTTTTATATAATCAGAAGTTTGAAAACTCATTATGAGATTAACCTGAAGCACCGGACAATTAAATTTAAATGAACGTGAACGAAATAACTTTGCCAGATAGGCGCATAGCCGTGAAGTTATTTCGTTTCCGTTCTTTTGAGCAAGTTATTTCGTCCACATTTCTGATTATTTTGGTTGAATTTGTTTTCTGGTTAATTAATACAATTATTGTTTGATAATTTGTAAAATTACTGTCAAAGACCGCAGGTTCACTTTTTTGTGTTTAATCGGCATAGCCGGCCCGCTGAGATAGTTTTGAAATAGAGTTATTATCTCCGGTTTTTACAGATTAAGGAACGTGGACGAATTAATTTCCATGTTTCTAAGGAAGGGGGTGTAATAAATTCGTGCAAATAGATGAAAAGAAAAAAATTGTAGAAGGTCTTTGTGAAATATTTTCAAAGTCTAAAGTTTTAATAGTTACTGACTACAAAGGGCTTAATGTAGTATCTATTAATGAATTGCGCAGAAAACTCAAGGAAGCGGATGTTGAATATAAGGTGGCTAAAAATTCGCTTTTTATCAGGGCTTCTGAAGATACGGATGTGGCGTTGATTAAAGATGAATTTAAAGGTCCTGTCGCAATTGCTGTAAGTTATAATGATCCTGTTGCTCCCGCAAAAATTTTGATGGATTTTGCAAAGGATTATGAAAAACTTGAAATAAAGGCTGGTATAATGGATGGCAAAGTGCTGGATCTAAATGCAATCAAAGCCCTGGCTGCGCTTCCTTCTCAAGAAGTACTGCTGAGTATGCTTCTTTCAGTATTAAATGGGGTTCCAACTTCTTTTGTTACAACTCTTAGCAATATACCTAAAAAACTGTTGAATGTTTTGCAGGCAATAAAGGAACAGAAAGAGGCTGCATGATAATTCATTCTATGAGATAATTTAAAAGTTAAACCGGAGGAAATATAAAATGGCGGATATTAGTAAAGAAGATGTAGTTGAGTTTATAGCAAATATGTCAGTCCTTGAGCTGTCGGAACTGGTTAAGGAAATGGAGGAAAAATTCGGAGTTTCTGCGGCTGCTCCTGTTGCAATGATGGCTGCTCCTGCTGGTGATGCCGGCGGTGCTAACGCAGAAGAAAAGACAGAATTTGATGTTATCCTTACAGCTTTTGGTGATAAGAAAATTCAGGTTATCAAAGAGGTTAGGGCAATTACCGGACTCGGTCTCAAAGATGCCAAAACTTTAGTTGATGATGCTCCAAAGCCCGTTAAAGAAGGAATAGCCAAAGAGGATGCTGAAAAGATAAAAGCTCAGCTTGAGGCCGCTGGAGCACAAGTAGAATTGAAATAGTAATAAAAAAGTGCACAGTCTTCGATCATTAGGAACGTGGACGAAATAACTTTCGCAACTATGCATCACAGCATCAGGCCATCTTTGCCCGATCTAAAATCACAAAAATCTTGAAAGAGCTCGCTATTCCTTCAACCTAAGTTGAGCGATTTTTTGCGAAGATATGTGCTGAGATCTTTGTTTTCGCGATTCCTCGACTGCCGCAATTGATTTCGGCGAAGTTCCCGCGCGCCAAACAGGCATCTCGTCAACCGCGA
>DAOURZ010000396.1 GCA_030627475.1 Deltaproteobacteria bacterium
CTTCCCCAACTATGCATCACAGCTTCAGACCGCCTTTGCCCAATTTCAAATCGCAAACATATTGAAATAGCTCGCTATTTTATCAACTTTTGTGATCTGGGCCCATATTTGAGATTTGAGCGGCTTCGACCCAAATCTGTGCGTCTGTTTTGGGAGGTTTTTTCTTCCACGAACTTGATTCCTTGTTCCAATCACACCATGCGGATAGACTTTATATCGTCAAGATATAAACATAGCTAATAGTATCAAAAAAAGAAAGAATAATATTTTTTGATTTCCTTTGTTCACCAGGCTTGAATGCAAGGTATTTCTCGCCAATGCCTTTGCCTTGTGATTCAGGAGGAAGCAATTCATACCGTCATTACCTTCACGTTCCTCTGCAATTATTTATCAATCTACAATTTTTTTCATAGATTTTCACCGTTTTTCTACTAATTGCTCCAAATTTCGTTGATTTCATGTCTGATTTCTCAAAGAACAGCCTAACGTAACACAATATTCTCTTATCCTGCTATTGATTAAAAGGGTGGGACCTGGTAATGCGGTTTTCGTTTGGGAAACTTTTATTTGTTTTAGATCAAATTACCGTGAAAAAGAAGATTTTAATATGGCAATTAAAATGTATAAAAAAGCCCTGACCCTGGATCCTGAGATGGTATCTGTAAGGGAAAATCTTGAAAGGCCGGAACAACTATAAACAACCTTCTTGTAAAACTAACCTTTTACCAGCATTGTAGAAGGATCCAAAATCAATTCATGATGATCACAAGCCAAAGGTTTTTCCTTTAATTTTTTAACATGAATTTCTTTTCCTTTAGGTTGAAGCTGAACAATAACATCAAAAAGATCAGTGAGATGCAAAAGAGATTCCGGCATACCATCCGAACCATGTTCATTATTACGGTGTGTTTTAACTGTAAACCAAACATACATAGAATGGCTTTCTACAAGCTTTTTTAATTCCGTTAGAGATTCTCTGATATCTTTATCAAAAGGAAGGCCGTCGATAAGAACCACTTGCGGCAAAAAAATGTTTTGCTCTACCAGATCGTTTAATCTTTCTTCAAGTTTTGGCACGCTAAAGGTGTCTACCTTAAACGTCATTATAAGCCGGTGATGCACTATAGCTTCCCATAAGTGTTCTATCTGATTAATATTGTTTTGATCCGCAATATTTCGAAATACTTCTTCATACCACAAACACACTTTTTTTACTGAATCATTCAAACTTATATGAAGAACGTTTTTGTTTCTCAGAAGACCGTCCATGGCCAACTGCACAAGGATCGCTGTTTTACCCAACCCAGATCGAGCAAGTACAGCGCCAAACCCTCCTGACTGAAGAACATCCTCTGTTTCAATCTCCATAAGTTTTAGAGGATTACGAAAGAGCAGCTCTTTTTTTAACATATAAAAATTCCTTTCTTCAAATTATCGCACCTTTTTATATTCTTTAAACCATTACACAAGAGATCCAACTTTTTGTAGTGTTAGATCTTTTTGGCCTTTTTTGCCAGCTCTTCGGCTATTAAGCCGGGAACCTGTTTATATATATGAAATTCCATAGTAAACTGCGCTTTTCCTTGAGTTAACGATCTCAGTATTGTAGAATAACCAAACATCTCTGCAAGTGGAACATGGGCCTCAATAACGCACATATAACCTTCGTCCTGAGATGCAACAATTATTCCTCGCCGCTGATTAAGAGAACCCATTGCAGCGCCTTGATATTCAATAGGTGTTTCAACTACAACTTTCATTATAGGCTCATGAATAACCGATTTGGCCCTTGCATAACCTTCCCGAAAAGCTCCACGAGCAGTCGCAAAGAATGCCATATCCGAGGAATCAACAGAATGAGATTGGCCGTCATTGATAACAATTTTTATACCGGTAACCGGAAATTC
>DAOURZ010000193.1 GCA_030627475.1 Deltaproteobacteria bacterium
ATTATAGATGAAGGTGCTGCCTGGCTGAAAGAAGTATTTAATATTGATAAACCTCACTTGCCTGATGATAAAATAGAATGCATGGATATTCTTAAATCCTGCTATTTTTTTCAAAAAGAAAGCCCACACTACTCTTCTGGCAAAACAATTCTTAAAAAAGCAGGTATAGATAACATGGAAATAGTATTCCAGGCTCTTGTAAAGCTGGGCATCTGGGATAAAAATGAAAACATTGAATTGCACAAATACGAAATTCCTACCGTCTTTTCTGATAAGGTCATGAAAAACGCAACCGACCTTGTATGCATAAATAAAGATCAGTCAGACTTTAAAAACAGACTGGATTTAACCGACCTGTCTGCAATTACGATAGACGGACGATCAACTCTTGATTTTGATGATGCTATAACCATTGAAGATAAAGGTGATCATTATCGTCTTGGCGTTCATATCGCCGATGTCAGCCATTTTATTAAAAAAGAAGATATTATAGATAAAGAAGCTCTCAACCGTGGAAGCTCCATTTATATGCCTGACCAAAAAGTATCAATGTTGCCGTCATGCCTTGCAGAAAATTTATGTAGTCTTATAGCAGGGGAAGTACGTCCGGCTATAAGTATAATAATTAAATTAAACAGATCGGCTGAAATAATTAATTATGAAATTGTTTCAAGCCTGATTAAGATTAAAAAACAACTAACCTATTATAATGTTAATACAATTGCCAACGAAAACAGCGAAGTGCTTATCCTTCACGATATAGCAAAAAAGTTCCGGGAAAAAAGGCTGCGACAAGGGGCGGTTCAAATATCTCTGCCTGAAGTCAATGTATGGCTGGATAATGGCAAAGTGAGTGTTACAAAAATAAACAGAGAAAGCCCCGGAAGGATGCTTGTTGCAGAAATAATGATTATGGCAAACTGGCTTATGGCGGCATTCCTTCTGAAACATGATATGCCGGCAATTTTCAGGTCCCAGGCAGAACCGAGGGAACGTCTCTACAGAAAAGAAGAAGGCACATTTTTTCAAAACTATATGCAGCGAAGATTCTTGAGCCGTTTTATTCTGAGCCCTAAAGCAGAGAATCACTCAGGACTTGGATTAAATGCCTATGTTACCGCCACCTCTCCGATACGCAAATATTTTGATCTGATTACACAACGTCAGTTGAGGGGAATTCTCGGTTTAGAAGAGCCTTACACAAAAAAAGAAATAGAAAATTTAATACAGCGCCTTGAACAGCCAATGAGTTGTGTGTCAAAAACCCAGCGCAATCGTCACAGATACTGGTTATTGAAATATCTTGAAAGTAAAATCAGAGAGGAACAAGAAGCTATTGTTCTCTCCAGACGAAAAGAAAATTATCAGGTGCTGCTTACTGATTATATGCTTGAATGTGATTTGCCCATATCCAGCAGCATTAACTTAAAGCCTCAGGACATAATCCACGTTACAATACAACATGTAAATGCAAGAAAAAACGTTATTTCCGTATTTTTGAGTTAGTGCAATATTCCAGAATTACGTCTAAAAACTCTTGTCCGTATTTTTCCATTTTAGCCGGTCCTATTCCGTGTACCTGGAGAAGTTCCGCCATGCTTTTGGGTGCTGCTGCTGCCATTTCTTTCAGTGTCCGGTTTGAGACTATCATAAACAAGGGAAGTCCTGTCGAGGTTCCGAACTTTTCTCTTTTTTGACGTAACAGCTCATAGAGTTCCGGAGAAAAATCAGTAGCTATCTCTACAGTAGTCCTGACCGGTTTTTTGATTTCCGGCAGATTGAGAAATGACTTATCCTCTTTTTTCATTACCTCAATCCCTTTTTTACTGAGATCTATAGTCGGATAAAGACGATCTCCCTGAAGAACAAAGCATCCCTGACGATCTAACTGGTTCATAAGATCAAGAACTTCTTCCTGGGTAAAATTGGACAGTAATCCATATGTGGAGAGTTGATTCATTCCTTGCGAAGTTATCCATTTTCTTGAAGCTCCGGCAAGAACCTGGGCAACACGTGCCCTGCCAAACCTGCCCTGCATGCGTGCAACACAGCTCAATATTTTAAGGATTGTTGTTTCCTCTTCTTTTTTGTTCGTACCTGTTCTTTTCAGTTTTCTTTGGATGCAGTTGCCGCAGAACCCGCACTGATCTGTTGCGCTGTCGTCTCCAAAATAAGAAAGAAGAAAATCCCACATGCATCCGCCAAAATACCCGTAAGCTACCACCTCTTTGAGTTTTTCCAGATCATTCCGTTTTCTTTTCTCAAGGAGCTCAAAGTCTATTTCAAGCTCTTCAAAGGTTGCCTGTGGCCGTACTATCTTGAGATCACGCCCTGCTGTTGGAGGTATATATTTAATCAATCCATCTGCTGAAAGCAGTTTAAGGCCTCTGAGAAGCGCTGATTTTTCAAGATCGGCGATCGCTGACAGTGCATCAATTGAGACCTTTTTCCCTTTAGATCCTGCAATTTTTGTCACTGCATCAAATATCTTTTTTTGGACAGGTCCTCTTGGTTTTTCTGTGCCGGCCGCAATAAAACAGAGTCGCCTCCCGGAATACAGCCTTTCCAGAAAACCGGACCGTTCCAGCATTTTAATAACGATCCCTGCCTGTCCGGCGCTCCGGACAGAGTCGATTGTTTCAGAAATTTCATTATTTCCAACGGTTAGATAATCCCTCCCATCACTCTTCAAGAATTCAAAAACATCAAGAACTGCTTCCTGCGAAGGGTAGTTCATGTCAATAAAAAATTCCTGGATATAGTTATCCCCCATAGAAAAAAGGAGCGAACACATTGATTTTTTTCCATCTCTTCCAGCTCTTCCTATCTCCTGATAATACGATTCTATAGAAGAGGGAAACTGATAGTGGATAACCTGGCGTATATTTAATTTGTCAATTCCCATCCCAAAGGCATTGGTAGCCACAATTATTCCGGTATGTCCTGCCATGAATCGTTCCTGCACAACATTTCGTGTTTTATCGTCCATACCTGCATGGTATCCTGATACAGGAAGCCCCTGATCTTTCAACAGGGTTACCACTTCATCCACGCTTTTTCTTGTAGCACAATATACAATTGCAGGAAGCTTTTCTTCAGCAAGAACGGATATAAGAGCGTCTTGCTTTTCTTTTTTAGTTGCACGGTGAAGTACTCTCAACTGCAGATTATTTCGATAAAAGCCTGTTACGAACTGCCGGCAATTCGTAAGATGGAGGGAAGAAATGATATCTGATATAACAGATTCAGTAGCAGTGGCAGTAGCACCGAGGATCTGATATTGCCCTATACGTTTCAATACACTTCCCAGTCGCATGTAATCGGGACGAAAATCGTGTCCCCACTGTGAGATACAATGGGCTTCATCTATTGCCACGAAACTAATCACAGAGCGGGAAAGAGTGTGCAGAAACTCTTTCTGACGAAATCGTTCGGGTGCTACATACAACAGCTTTAAGTCTCCTGCCTCAAGTCTTTTAAAAACCTGTCTTTGTTCCGTCCAGGGAATGGTGGAATTGATCAAAGATGCTGCAATACCTCTTTTTTGAAGAACATCCACCTGATCTTTCATCAAAGCAATAAGTGGAGAAATTACAAGAGCCGTTCCCTTACGGATTAAGGCAGGAAGCTGGTAGCAAAGCGATTTTCCTCCTCCGGTGGGCATAACCACAAGAGCATCTCTCCCTTCCAGCACAGTCCTGACCACTTCTTCCTGGCCGGAGCGAAACGAGGAAATATCAAAATATCTTTTAAGTTCGCTTAATAGTTCCATGTTATGGTGAATAGTTTTGTTGTCAATGTGTTAAAATTTCTGGAGATAAGGAACGGGGGCGAATTAATTTTCACGAGTAGGCGCACAGATTTGGGTCGAATTTGTTTGATCTCAGATCACAAAAGTTGAAGGAATAGCGAGCTATTTCAATATTTTTGGGATTTGAGATCGGACAAAGGCGGCCTGAAGCTGTGATGCATAGTTGGG
>DAOURZ010000049.1 GCA_030627475.1 Deltaproteobacteria bacterium
ACTCCGAACATGTCTTCAGCAGTCATTTCTATAATAGCTTTTTTAGAATTCAGCATCTGAACAGCGGCTTGATATACAGGTACAGTTCCAATTATCAGTGATGATTCTTTGATAATTGTTTTTCTGATTGCTCTTATATCGCCACCCGTAGAAAGGTCCATAATGGCATCTGCTCCGGCAGCAATACATATTTTTACTTTTTCAAGTTCTATATCAAGATCAATACGATCTTTTGATGTTCCGATGTTAGCGTTGACTTTTGTCCTTAAACCCTTGCCGATGGCCAGAGGTGCAATGGATTTGTGTTTTTTGTTTCTTATCACTACTATATTGCCATCTTCAACTCCCTTGCGAATGAACTCAGGATCAACTCCTTCACTTTTGGCACATATCTCCATTTCTTCCGAGATTTTATTTTTACGTGCTATTTCTAATTGAGTCATAATTTATATCTCCTAAGGTGTTGCATCTTTTGCAATAATCAGTTCTGCTGTTTTTTTCCCTGAAAGAAGCATTCCTCCGAAGATCGGACCCATCCTGGGACCTCCAAAAGCTGCGTTAGCCGACATTCCTGCAACATATACACCCGGGCAGATTTCTCTGGTATTTTCAATTGTAAGTTCTTCTGCCTTCTCTGCCCACATTGATCGTTCTCCCATTATGCGTCCGGTTTCAGTATTCAACTTCATATCTGCCTTTCGCTCAATAACATGAAGAAGCTCTGTGGCATGGCCTGTCGCTTCAACAACATTTTTTGTCTTAATTGTAAGAGGGTCAACATGAAGCCCTGCACTTTCCACAGGTGACCATATAATAACAAGGCCGGTAACGCGATTTTCCCGAATTACAACATCTTCGGCACTCATACAATTAAAAATTTTTGCCCCTGCCTTGGTTGCATATGAGCATATTGTGCTGACGCATTCAACGGCATCTGCCGTAAAATAGCCAGACTGATATTCTCTTGTTTCGATATCAAATATATCCAGTATTTTTTTTCCTTCTTCTTGAACTACTATTTCATTAAACATCATTCCGCCGCCCCACATTCCGCCGCCGATGCTTAATTTACGTTCAAAAAGAGCTACCTTTTTGCCTGCTTTTGCAAGAAAGTATGAGGCTATAAGTCCGGATGGGCCTCCGCCGACTATTGCGGTATCAACCTCTGTATATTCCAGAAATTTTTGTGAAAAACGGTCAATTATTGCTCTGGTTATTATAAGTTCGTCCAATGCCATAATGTTAAAGACTCCTTTTTAAGTAACAGTTTACGGTTTATAGTTCACAGTTGATCAAAGCATAAAAACCGATAACTGTTACCTTAATTAATTAGTTGAAAAAATTGTTTTCAATTTTTTTGATATACTCAACGCCTTGTCGACAACATCGGCAGGCTTTTTACCTATAACCCTTATCATTGGTTCCTTTCCTGTATCACCAAGGTCAAAAATTATATCAGGTATTGAATTTCTATTTGAAAGGACTGAATCAATCCCCCATTTTAAAGAATGACTATCTTTAGATTTAGTATCATCAGGCTCACCGGATCTATCAAAATCATCCACATCAAATCCCAATTCTTCGCATATACTGATGATGTCTTCTGAAAACCTTATATTCATAGCACATCGGTAGTCTGCATTATATTTCATGGTACTCAAAATTATATCGGCGATATGACTGGAAGCTCCAAAAGCGGGATCACCAAAAGTTCCGGTTTTTTCTTCAATCTTGATAATTCGCCCTGGTATGGCTGCAACGTCTTCTCTTTTGTTTGCATAAGGTAGCGCATAGCCTATGTTTGATTGTACTTCGGGAATAATATTTCCACATTTTTCCGCAGTTAATTTTTGCAGGGCAGTCTTAAGCTTTTGAATACAGTTATATCGGTTACTTTCCTGCAGAACATTGGCAATGTGGTTTGTCGGACCATGTCCTTTCCCTATATTCAAAGAAAACCGGATGGCGGTCGTTGTGTATTCTTTTGCCGTTTTTACTGCTTCAAAAACAGATTTTCCTTCACCAAGCTTTGTGGCAATAGCAGCGGAAAATGTGCATCCGGTGCCATGAGTATTTTTCGTATCTATTCTCTCAGCAGTAAACTCGTAAAAGTTTTTTCCATCATACAAAATGTCCACAGCATTACCGGAAAGATGCCCACCCTTTACAACTACGTTTTTTGCCCCTGACCTGAAGATAATCTCGGCTGATTTTTTCATATCGTCAATAGATGATACCTTGATTTTAGTTAGTTCTTCAGCTTCGGGAATATTTGGTGTAATTACAAGAGATAGAGGCAAAAGTTCTTCTATCAGGGATTTTTTTGCTTCATCTGCTATAAGCGAAGCCCCTCCTTTTGCCACCATTACAGGATCTACAACGAGATTATTTATTCCATATTGCCGTATTTTTTTAGCAACAACTCTTATTATTCCGGAATTGGCCAGCATTCCGGTTTTGGCTGCATCAATTCCTATATCCGTAACTACGGAATCAAACTGCTTTTCTACAAAATCTTCAGGAACCTCATAAACTCCCTGTACGCCAAGGGTATTTTGAGCGGTCAAAGCAGTTATGACGCTCATCCCGAATCCGCCCAGAACGGTGATAGTCTTCAAATCTGCCTGTATCCCCGCTCCTCCGCCGGAATCCGATCCGGCGATAGTCAGGACTCTAATAACGCCCATGATTTATCTCCTCGACAATCTTTATAAAATAAAAAAAGGCCGATACCTTCCTTGCTGGAGATACGGCCCTTTGAAAATCAAAACATAAGAAATTTTAGTTTCCGCTCCCTACGCTGGTATAATCCAGGTCAGGTTCAAAGGGTATTTTCTCAGCCAGACAGGCACCCCTGCATTATATTTATATATAATGCTTTATTAACCCAAGTATTTTATATAATCAAGCATTATATAATACCGGACCAGTTTATAGGAAGCTATATCCTTGGATAAACCGATTGACAATGGGTTTTTTATAATATATTTTTTTCGAGTCATAATTCGTAAGGAACGTGGTCAAACGTGAATGGAGACAAATAATGGAAGACCGATGGCTTTCTGTGTATGATCCAAAGATAATAGAAAAAAAGTGGCAGAGTTATTGGGAAAGTTCAAAGCTGTTTAAGGTTAATGAAGACCCGAAAAGGGAAAAATATTACCTTCTTGAAATGTTTCCCTATCCTTCCGGCAGGATACATATGGGTCATGTCAGAAACTATACCATAGGCGATGTCATAGCGAGGTACAAAAAAATGCAGGGATTCAATGTATTACATCCAATGGGATGGGATGCATTTGGTCTGCCTGCGGAAAATGCTGCAATTGCAAACAAATCTCATCCGGCAAAATGGACATGTGAAAATATTGATACTATGCGGCGACAGTTGAAACGTATTGGATTCAGCTACGACTGGGAAAGAGAACTATCCACTTGCCAACCCGAATATTATAGATGGGAACAATGGTTATTCCTGAAAATGTATGAAAAGAAAATGGCATACAGGAAGGAATCGTTTGTTAACTGGTGTGATGCCTGCCAGACCGTTCTCGCTAACGAGCAGGTTGAAGCCGGTATGTGCTGGAGATGCGGAAATCCTGTTCGCCAAAAGAAACTATGGCAGTGGTCTTTCCGAATTACAGACTACGCTGAAGACCTGTTGGCTTACTGTGATAATCTTCCGGGCTGGCCCGATAAAGTTATTGCCATGCAGAAAAACTGGATCGGAAAAAGTTTTGGTGCGGAAATCCGTTTTCCTGTAGAAAATCCTCCTGATAAAGATGAGTATATAGCTGTTTTTACTACGCGGCCGGATACAGTTTTCGGAGCAACATTCATGTGTCTTGCTCCGGAACATCCGCTTGTGCCAAAGCTTTCAAAAGGGACGAAGCAGGAAAAACAGGTAAAAGAATTTATTGAACGAATATCTATGCAGGACAGGTCGGTCAAAGCCATTGAAGGCTATGAAAAGGAGGGTGTTTTTACGGGTGCTTACTGCATAAATCCATTAAGCAAAAAATCTATCCCAATTTATACAGCCAATTTTGCCCTCATGGAATATGGTACAGGTGCGGTTATGTCTGTTCCTGCACATGATCAGCGTGATTTTGATTTTGCCGAAAAATACAAGCTTGATATAATTGTTGTTATAAAACCATATGATAGTGATCTTGATTCTGAAATAATAACAGAAGCTTATACCGATGAAGGAATAATGATTAATTCCGGTCAATTTGACGGAATGAATAACATAAAAGCGTTAGATGCAATAACTTCCTTTCTTGAAGATAACGATTACGGGAAAAGGACGGTAAGTTTCAGATTGAGGGACTGGGGTATTTCAAGACAGAGATATTGGGGCACACCGATTCCAATGATTCACTGCAAAAAATGCGGTATCGTTCCTGTGCCTGAAAAAGATCTTCCGGTAATACTTCCGGAAGATGCCGATCTCATGGAAGACGGCGGATCACCCCTTTCAAGACTCGAATGTTTTGCAAATATTAGTTGTCCGGCATGTGGAAGTGCTGATGCGAAAAGAGAAACCGATACAATGGACACGTTTGTAGAGTCTTCCTGGTATTTTGTCAGATATTGCAGCCCTGATTGCGACACCGGAATGTTCGATAAAAAGGCCGTTGAATACTGGATGCCGGTAGATCAATACATCGGAGGGGTAGAGCACGCTGTTTTACATCTTCTGTATTCAAGGTATTTTACACGTGTACTGAAAGATTTCGATCTAATCAGTTTTAAGGAACCTTTTACCAGGCTGCTTACTCAGGGTATGGTTTGCAAAGAAACTGTTTCGTGTCCTGATCACGGCTATCTTTTTCCTGAAGAGGTGGAAGGCGGTAGCAGCTCTGATCGTTTTTGTAAAAAATGCGGCAAGAAAGTTGTGGTAGGTCGCATTGAGAAAATGTCAAAATCAAAGAAAAATGTAATAGATCCTACCATATTGCTTGACAAATATGGTGCGGATACCACGAGACTTTTCTGCCTTTTTGCAGCTCCTCCACAACGTGATCTTGAATGGAGTACACAGGGAGTTGAAGGCAGCTATCGCTTTCTTAACCGTGTATGGCGTATCGCATCGAACTGCATGGATTATATAAAGGATATTGCACCATATGATGGTAGTCCCGATAAGCTTGATGGTGAATTGCGTGATTTATATAGAAAAACACATTATACAATAAAAAAGGTTACCAGAGATATCGAAGATAAATTTCATTTTAATACAGCAATAAGCGCTGTTATGGAGCTTGTTAATGCTCTGTCGGGCATTGACACCAATAATAAAAAAAGCGATCATAAAAGGAACTCTGTTGTTAAGTTTGCACTGGAGTCCATTGTACTCCTTTTGGCTCCGATAGTTCCCCATTTTTCCGAAGAACTCTGGGAAGCATTGGGACATAAGCATAGTATACTTCTATCTTCATGGCCTGAATATAATAAGGAAGCTCTATGTAGAGATGATTTTTTAATTGTTGTTCAGGTTAACGGCAAACTCAGAAGCAAATTTAATGTAGATGCTGATGCAAATGATAATACCTTAAAAGAAATGGCGCTTTCAGATGAGCGGGTTAAAAAGTTTATAAAAGATAAATCCGTTAAAAAAATTATAGTTGTAAAGAAAAAGCTGGTTAATATTGTTGTATGAGGAACTGGGGTACGAACCTTGAGTAATAATAAAATATATGTCGGGATAATTTGTTGTTTGTTTATTATTTTTTCATCATGTGGATACAGTTTTAGAGGGGGCGGTAATTTGCCGGAAGGCATAAAAAGCCTTTTTATAAAGATTCTTGAAAATCGAACTTCCGAAACCGGCGCAGAAAATATTTTTACAAATGATCTTATTTATGAAGTTACCAGCCACGGCAATGTAGTTTTAGCTGGCGAAAGCAGCGCGGATGGTATTCTTTCCGGAATTATTAAATCCATGCGCATTGACGCAATTTCCCACAGAGATACATACTCATCGCTTGAAAGGCGGGTAATTATCTCAATAGACCTGAAATTGACAGACCGGACAGGCAGAGCAATATGGTCGGCAAAAGACATTTCCGAAAACGAAGACTATATTGTTTCATCTGATAAACAGACAACAGAAAGACACAGACGGGAAGCAATTATAATTCTTTCTAAAAGACTTGCAGAAAAAGTTTATAATCGTTTAACTGACAATTTTTAGAACCCGCTATATTTTTGTAAAAAAGGGGCACGGCGTGCAGTGTCCCCCTGTTTTGTTTCGGTCATTTTTTTTGATTTGACATTTCTCAGGCAGCAGTCGCAACTACAAGCCTTGACAGGCGTGATATTTTTCTGGCGGCTGTTTTTTTATGGATCACACCTTTTTTTGCTGAGTTGTCAATTACTGACTGTGCTGTATTAAGTTTTTTTAAAGTTATTTCCCTGGAATCTTTATCTAAAGATAATCGTACTTCCTTGGTTACCTTTTTAATTCTGGTTTTTATAGACTTGTTTCGAATGCGTTTAATTTCATTTTGTGTAGCGCGTTTTACTGCTGATTTATGATTAGCCAATTACAAACTCCTTTTTAAAAGATTTTAAAAGCGCAAACATATTATTTTTGGAATATGGCTGTCAAGAAAATTTGTTGTCATTTATACCTCTTGTCCAAATTTAATGAGGAAAATATGAATAAACGGTATTTATTTGCGATTTTATGCATTATCATGGCAATTTGCTTTTATGGTTCTGCTTCAGGTGAAGACAAGATTATCAAAATGGCAACTACTACAAGTACTCAAGCATCAGGTCTGCTTGATGTGCTTTTGCCTGAACTTGAAAAAGATACGGGAATTCGTGTTAAGGTATTTGCCAAGGGAACAGGGGCTGCCATCCGTGATGGGATGGATGGTAATGTGGATGTGATTTTTGTTCATGCAAAAAAAAGAGAAGAAAAATTTGTAAAACAGGGTTATGGTACAAAGCGCTATTCAGTAATGCACAATGATTTTGTTATACTGGGGCCTTTGGATGACCCTGCCGGTATTCGAAGCCAAAGTAATGCTGCCGCTGCATTGGCCGGAATAGCCAAGGCCGGGGCTCTGTTTATATCCCGTGGTGACGATAGCGGTACTCACACAAAGGAACAGTCTCTTTGGAAAATAGCGGGAGTTTCTTTGGATATTAAGACCATCGAGATAATAAAAAATGGTAAAAAAATACAAATCAGTTGCCTGTATCCAAAAAACCAGGGAAGATGGTACCTTTCAATCGGACAGGGAATGGGTAAAGTAATAATTTTTGCTGAGGAAAAGAAAGCATACACTCTAACTGATAGAGGAACTTTTTTAAAATTTAAACACGGCAGAAAAAGCGGGCTTGATCTTGAAATTATGTGTGAGGGTGATCCTTTGTTGCATAACCCCTATGGAGTGATTCCTGTCAATCCTGCCAAGCATCCGCACGTAAAATACGCCTTGGTAGAACACTTCGTAAAGTGGCTTGTCTCAGACAGGGGCCAGTTGCTTATCAAAAATTACAAACTTATGGGAAAGCCGCTTTTTTATCCCAACCGTGAACCTGACAACTTTTAGTAGTAGTTATCATGGAACTTCTTGTTGACAGCTTTTTATCCGCAATCCTTCTTATTGTTTCCCTGGATTCCGAAATGCTTTCCGTTGTCATGGTATCCCTTAATGTAAGCGGTATATCTACCTTGTTGGCCAGCTTGATGGGGGTGCCCTTAGGTTTTATTATTGCCTTCGAGTCTTTTAAAGCAAAACGTATCGTTATTGTTTTCCTTAATACAATGCTCGCTCTTCCTACCGTGGTTATAGGTCTTTTTGTTTATTCTTTTATCTCCAGAAAGGGAATTCTCGGGTCTTTTAACCTCCTCTATACTCAAAAAGCAATAATTATGGGGCAGACCATTTTGATTCTACCAGTAGTAACCACACTTACCATTGCTGCAATAAGC
>DAOURZ010000286.1 GCA_030627475.1 Deltaproteobacteria bacterium
AATATCCCGATATTCCTGCGCTTACGCGCCTTGTCAGACGGATGCCTCAACACTTAAAATTGCGAACTTATTTTTGTGCTAACCCTTATTGATTATTTGTGTCAAATTCGATTTCGACTCTGCGCTCCGGGATTTTCTTGTTCTCAATGTCGTCGCCGTCTTCAATCTGTCTCACAGATCCAATTCCAAATGTTTTGATTTTATTTGGGCTAACTCCTTTGTCCACAAGATAATTTTTTACAATATTTGCTCTAAGCCCGGATAGTTTTTTGTTGTATAGCAAATCGCCTAATTGGCCGGTATATCCTTTAATAACGATCCCTACGTCAGGATTGCTGCTCATTGTTGATGCTAACAGATCAAGTTTTTCAAATATATCACTTGAAAGTTCAGTTGAATTGTAGCCAAAAGGAATTATCAACTTTTGATCGGGAAAGATGGCAAACTGTGTTTCAAGTTGTTTTTGCACAGACTTGTTCTGAATTTTAACTATCTGTGTTACAGGTTTTACCAGTATTTTTTTTGTGTCATAGAGATAATGAAAATATCCGGCAATAAGCAACAATAGAACTAACAAACAGATATATCCGACAATTTTTCTTTTCTTTTTTCCTTTTTTCCCTTGCTGGCCCTCTTGCTTTGTTTCTGTTGCCTTTACACGTTTTTTTTCCTTTTTTTCTACGGTCATGGGCGATATTTTCAGCTCTTTGGCGCATTCTTTTACAATACCCCCTGATATTGTCTTTTTCCCCTTAGCATATCCAGTTAACAGGCAATGATCGCAAATAATGTTTATTAAACGTGGATAACCTCTGGAAAAGGTAAAGATTTTACGAATCGCTTTTGGTGTAAAAATTTTCTTTTCTGATCCCGCAACTTTTAAACGATGCCGGACATATTGTTCCGTTTCATTTTTCGTCAAAGGATCAATTCGGTAATTGATTGTAATTCTTTGCTTTAATGCCCTGTTTTCCATCTTGAGAAAAATATCTTTACATTCGTTTTGACCGACAAAAAAAATATTAATCAATTTTGCATCAGGCTTTTCTATGTTTGACAGAAGCCGGATTTCTTCAAGAATTTCGTCGGTCAGCCTTTGTGACTCATCAATAATAAGCAATACTTTTTTATTATCACGATGTGCCTTGTGTAAAAAATGGCTAAAATAAACAAGGAATTCGCCTTTGCTGTTAAATCGGTTGTTAATATTAAAAGCAGCCGCAATAAAATTGAAAAAGTCGATATTTCCCAAACCAGGATCAGGAATAATTGCGACAATTATTTGATCTCCGAGCTGCTCGGTCAGACTGTTTATAAGAGTAGTTTTTCCGGTTCCTATATCGCCCGCAAGAAACAGAAATCCACTGTTGTCCAGAATTCCGTATTTTAACATGGCAAGAGCTTCTTTGTGCTTTTCTCCATACCAGAGAAATTTTGGATCCGCATTGATCTGAAAAGGCTTTTCAGTTAAATTGTAATATGAAAGATACATTGCAATTTCCTTTTATAAGCTGGAAAGAAATTCAAGATCTTTTGTTTGAGTATTTTTAGTTCCGATTGTAAGAATTTCTATTTTATTACTTTTCTGTTTGCGAAAATACAAGCGCCCCTTGTATGCAAAGATGACCTCCAGAATTTTTTCCATGTTTTTTCTCCCAAACACCTTCCTTTTTATCGAAACAAGTTGCGGGTTTTCGTTGATCTGGTGAATTATTTCTTCGCTTTTTATTTGCAAGTCATCGGTAAGATCAAGAAACCCGTTAACAGCTTTTTTATTGATGTAAATATTTTTATACAGCGCCCTGAATCGTCGTTGCACTGCTTCATAATCCTTTATTTTTTCTCTTTCATAATCCTTTATTTTTTCTTTCAGGGAATCAATAAGCCTTTGCTGTTCATCCTGAAGGCCAAGATTTTTTTCGATTTTTTCTTCAAGAACAACAATATCCTGAATCATCTCTTCTTCATTTTCACCAGCTTTTTGTTTCGCATTCTCAAGATTTTTTTCTATCACCTGCACTTCAGATAAAAGAGTTTCTCTTTCATGGTTAAGAAACGACAGGCTGCCTGCATGATTTTTTTCCAGTTTAAGAAGCCTTTCAATCTCGTCTCTTTTTTCCATATCGTCTTTTTCAGCCTTTTTTGCGCTTGTCCTGTAGTAAATATATAAAACAAACACAGACAAAAAGATATAGAAAGCAAGTATCGAATTTGAAAACAGGGTGTTGTGTCCTACTTCCAGATCTACGGAAACTACAAGTCCTTCATTTAACAGATTGTAATTATCAGTAGCAATTTGTGTGGAATCAAATGGAAACGAAGAGTATTGTTCATCAATAATTGCCGGATATAACAGCGTACCGCTTTTAGTGGCAACAGTTACACGAACCTTAATACCCCATGATATCAACATGCTGTCTTGAAGATAACGGTCGATATTGTTGCCAACGGCATCTTTCAGACGGATAATTCCATCAAACAATGGCCGTGTACCACCGGTATATATCTCTTCAATTTCGTATAAGTACCTGTTCTGAAGATAACTTTCTATAAGTTGTATTGAAAAAACATATAAAACGGACGGCAGCAATATACATAAAATAAGTATTTTAAACGAAAAATATTTCATTACCAACAAATCCGGTATAGGTCAAAAGCTTAAAATTTAGCAAAAGTTAGCACTTATGGGAAAAGAGAGCAACCCAAAATTCCTTTTTTCTAAATCACGTCACATGCA
>DAOURZ010000442.1 GCA_030627475.1 Deltaproteobacteria bacterium
GTCATGATCCTCATGGTTCAAATTCCAGGCTGTTATTATTGAATAATGAGTTTGTTCTATGCACTTCATGCCACAAAAGGCATGCCACTTTTTCTCATCCAATAGGAGCCAATGTCATTGATCCAAGATCAAAAAGAGAAATTACCTGTATTACCTGTCATGCATTGATGGCCTCCAGACATGAATTTTCACTGCGATTTGATGGGAAAAAAGAATTGTGCATACAATGTCATTCATCATATTAAGGTGCGTAATGATCAAGAAGTATATATTGGTTTTTAATATTTTTCTTCTTTTGATAGTACCAATAAAAGCCTATGGCAAGAAAGATGCTATCAATATAATTACTACATTAGGCAGCAACCGGGATATCGGGATATTGGGGCTGATTGGAGGCGTATTTTTTGATGAAATCAAAAAGAGATTATATATTACGGATTCTTCAAATTGCCGCATTCTTTCCTATGATTCGGAGTTTAATTATCTGTCTGCATTAAATCCCAAGGACGACCTGAAGAATCCCACCAGTATTTTAAGAGCCATTGATGGAAGATTTCTTGTTGTTGATCCGGCAAAAAGAAGTATCGTTGTAATTGATGTAGCCAAGAAGTTAATTAATTTGTTAGATCTATCAGGGGTTCCTGATTCCGCTACCTTTAATCCCGGAAAAATGGCAATAGATTCTGACGGCAACATATATATTATAGACAGAGCTGATAACAGGATTCTTGTTTTTAATTCAAATCTGAAGTTTAACAAAGAAGTAATTAAAAACAGTAAAACAAGATTTAACGACATTAAAGTTGACAGTCATGGATATATATATACTCTTGGCACAGTAGAAGGAATTGCAAGAAAATACGACAAGTCAGGCAAGAAAATTTTAGAGTTCGGGAGTCGCGGAAAAGGCAGGGATGAGTTCAACTTTCCTGTTAGTTTGGCAGTTGATAATCAGGGGCTGATTTATATCGTGGATCAGCATAAGAACAAGATTCTTGTATTTGATAGAAAAGGAAAGTTTCTTTTTGATTTTTCAAGGCCAGGATGGATAGAAGGATGCTTGGCAACTCCGTCATATATATTTATTAACAGTTCAAACACTATATTTGTTGTTGATCGTGATAACTCAAGGGTAAGCATATTTAAGTAGTGATTTTTTTTTTGATAAAACTATTTACTTTGGAAAGTTGCTGACAAACGGTTTATGGTTGGAGGAACGTATGGACAAGCCTATTGAAAACTATTGGAAAATTCGTCTTTATGGTCTTAAAAAATCTTTGGAAGAAAATAACTTTGAGGTTTTTCTTGCAAATAATTCCTCAGAGGCAAAAGCAATTGTGCAGAAAGAAATTCTTCCAAAAACAGGTGCAAAAAGTGTTTCATGGGGAGGCTCCTTAACATTTACTGACACCGGGCTTTATAATGATCTCAAGAATAATCCGGCTATAGCAGTTCTGGACGTTTATGATAAAAATCTTTCTGATGAGGAAAAAAATGAGCTTCGAAGAAAAGCGCTTCTCGTTGACCTCTTTATTACCGGAACGAACGCAGTTACTGAAACAGGAAGTCTTGTTAATCTTGATATGTATGGCAACCGTATAGCAGCTATTGGTTTCGGGCCCAAATATGTTGTCATTCTTGTGGGCCGCAATAAA
>DAOURZ010000120.1 GCA_030627475.1 Deltaproteobacteria bacterium
ACCTGTAAAAGAAAAATCAAAACATGAAATTACATGGCCGAATATTCTCAGAATAGATTATGTATATCGACCGGTTCTAAAAATGGATTGGGACAAGGTCAAGATTCTAAAGATAGACCCTTACGAGTCTATTACAGAGGCAGATTTGGCTGCGATTATTTCCGGAAAACCAAACAAGGCAGTTAAAGCTGCAATTGGTCTGGAAAAAATTGCAGAAGACACAAGAGTGCAGACAATAATTTTCAGGATTGCTTCTACAATATATAATTCAGAAAAACGACCGGATTGGAAAGGAAGCAAGGAGATATTTCTTGCACAGGTTGTAAGAATTGTTGATGATTTTATTCAGTCGAATAAAATCACAATCAAACATGATTTGTTTCATCAGGATGATTCAAAAAAGAGGATCTTGATGATTCTCAATATGAATAAAATCATTCAACACATCCGCTCGGAAATACGAGTTGAAAATACTGAAAAATTAACGCCTGTGTTTGACAAGGAGAATCCAATCAGGTCAACTTCCGGTGTAAGAACCTGGTTTACGAGTAGGCCTTGCGAATGGATTGAAAAATCACATATCAGCCATTGTGTATATGACAGCGGATGGGAAGCTGCGGAAGCATATTTTCTTGAAAAATCGGATTTAGTCACATCCTTTGTAAAAAATGATCATTTAGGATTTACAATTCTATATAATCACAAAGGAGTCATAAGAAAATATTATCCCGACTTTATTATCAGGCTGGCAAACGGCGAATACATGATTCTTGAAACAAAAGGTAAAGATAGTCAGCAAAACCAGACAAAACGAGAATATCTAAATGAATGGGTAAAGGCTGTTAATGAACAAGGCGGCTTTGGTAAATGGCATTGGGATGTTTCTTTTGAACCATCGGATATTGAGAGTAAGGTTAAGAAATGTATAAATAATACGCCTTTGCCATGCGTGGCTACGGCGTAAATTGGGTGGGGTTAAGAAATGAATAAAATAAAAATAAATTTTGTTCTAATTGCAGTTCTGTTTTTATGTTCGTGTGGGTTAAAAGATATTCCTTTGTCTGTTCCTGTTCGACTGAGCCCTGCGGATGAGTTGTTTTCAAAAGCAGAAAAATTGTATCAGATTAAATCATATGAGAAAGCCCTTGATGCTTACAATGAGTATCTTGCCGGATTCCCGGACAGCCCTCTCGCCGATGCTGTGCTCATAAAAACAGGGGCAATTTATACAGTGCTTGGAGATTATGCAAAAGCACATGATAGCTATAACCGTTTGATTGTTGAATATCCTGACAGCTTTTTTGTTTCTGATGCAAGAGTTGAAAAACTGGTAACATTTTATAAAGAAGGCAAATACAAAAAAGTAATAAGTAGTGCCGAATATATTCTCAAAAAAATTATACCCAGGATTCACGTTCTAAGAACATATGTTCTAATTGGAGATACTTATTTTGCACTCGGTTCTTCGTTGGATGCTTTACATTACTATATATTATCATATGAGAAATCGAAAGGTCTTGAACGAGAACCCGTTATTGAGAAACTTAAGGAAACCGCCATACTGCTTGATAAAGAAGATATTATGTCCATTATAGAAAACATGGGATATGAGCCGCCTGTTGCAGGTATGCTTATGTATCTATACGGCCTTAAAAAGGCTGAAACGGAACAATATGATGATGCCATAATGATGCTTTCCGCTTTTGTCGGTATGTTTCCTGAGCATAATCATGTCGTAAAAGCGAAAAATCTTATAGAAAAACTCAGCACAAAGTCTGTATACAGTCGCTATACCATAGGTTGTTTGCTTCCACTTAGCGGTTATTACAAAGCTTTTGGCGATAAGGCATTGAAAGGAATTGAACTTGCACTTGGGCAATTCTGTTCTCAGGAAGACCGTCCGTCTGTTAAAATAATAATAAAAGATACAGGTTCAGATCCGGATGTTGCCGTCAATGCAGTGAATGAATTGTTTGAAGAGCATGTTGCAGCCATTATCGGTCCGATTTTTACTGCCGGGTCCGCAGCCTTGGAAGCACAAAACAGGGGAATTCCTATAGTTACTATAACTCAGAAGGAAAATATTGCTGATATCGGAGATTATGTTTTCAGAAATTTTTTTACTCCTGGAATGCAGGTTGAAACAATTGTTTCTTACGCAATTGAAGAGCTTAAGCTAAAAAACTTTGCAATTCTTTATCCAAATGAAAATTATGGTAAGGTTTTTATGAATCTTTTCTGGGATGAAGTCAGGAGTTGTGGCGGGAAAGTAGTTGGAGTTGAATCGTATGAACTCGACAGCACTGATTTTGCAGATTCAATAAAGAAACTTGTGGGGCTTTACTATGAATTGCCGGAGTATCTAAAAAATATAAACGAGCTGATTGAAGATGAAGAAAACCATGTATGGAGCGAAGAAGACCTTAGAGAGGATGAAGAACTTGTAGAGGATGATGAGCCAAAGCCCGTTATTGATTTTGATGCTATATTTATTCCCGACTCAGCGAAAAGAGCAGGACTTATTATCCCTCAGTTGTCATTTTTTGATGTTGATAATGTATATCTTTTTGGTACCAATCTATGGCATTCAGACATTTTAATCAGTATGGCGCAAAAATATGTACAAAATGCCATAATGCCGGATATCTTTTTTGCAGAAAGCTCTTCAGAAAACGTGAGAGATTTTGTCATGACTTTTGAGAAAACTTTCAGGGATAAGCCCGGTTTCATAGAAGCTGTAGCTTATGATACTGCAATGATGTTGTTTCAGATAGTCAGCCAGCCTGATGTCAGATTCAGAAGCGAAGTGAAAAATGAACTTATAAAATCCGGTAATTTTCGTGGAGTAACAGGTCTTACTTCATTTGATAACAACGGGGGACTCCGGAAAGATCTTTATCTTCTTAAAATTAAGGGGAATCAATTTATTGAATTGGAATAGTAGGGGCACGGTGCGCCGTAGCCCCTACTAATTTTTAAAGGAACTCTGTCCTGTTGCATGGAGGACGCTTAGCCACAATTTTTGGTTTGAATCAACTCTTTTTCGCTTACCGGCTGAGGCTTTCATTGGGATATGAACAAAATAGTTGTTCCAGTGGCCGATTAAGAGTCCCGTTTTTCCCGACATTCCGGCGTGAACAGCGTCGCGTCCCAGAAAGCTGCAAAAAACATGGTCATTTGCATTTGCCGGCAGACTCCTGATCATATAGCTGGGATCAATATATTTAAGTGATATATTAATGTTTCTTGATTGGAAATAAGATATTATTTTGTTTTTTAAAAACAGTCCGATATCCTTGAGCCTGATGTTTCCCGATTCATCACGCTCATTTTTGTCAATTTCAAAAAACTTCTGACCTGCTCCCTCAGCCACCAGTATTACAGCATGTTTTCTGAGATGGATACGCTTTTCAAGTTCGCTCAGAAAACCTTTCGGTCCTTCAAGATCAAAATCAACTTCCGGTATCAGCACAAAGTTTACATTCTGTTGAGCAAGAGCGCTTGTTGCCGTTATAAAACCGGAATGCCTTCCCATAAGCTTTACAATTCCTATTCCGTTGGGATAACCAATGGCTTCATTATGTGCCCCCTTGATTGCCTGCGTGGCCATGTCAACAGCGGTATCAAAACCGAAAGTTCTTGATACCATATAAATATCATTATCTATTGTTTTTGGTATTCCGATAACACTTGTTTCCAGACCTGTTTTTGCTATGGTATCCACTATCCTCGTTGCAGCCATAAGTGTTCCATCGCCCCCGATCATAAAAAGAATACCTATGTTCATTTTTTTAAGGGTATTAACAATTTCCTCTATTGACTGCATTCCCCTTGAAGACCCCAGAATTGAACCACCCATTTCAAGTATATTGACAACCGCTTCAGGCTTAAGATCCATTATCTCGTGTTTATATTTTGAAATAAAGCCCTGAAGGCCGTGTCTTATACCATAGATATTCCGGACTCCGTAACTGTAATGAAGTTCAAAAACTATTGAACGAATTATATCATTCAGACCAGGGCATAGCCCGCCGCATGTTACAATTGCACAGTTTAGCTTGTCGGTATCAAAAAATATTTTGCTTCTTGGACCGGCCATTTCAAAGGATGTTGGTATCTTTTTTCCTTTGACTGTTTTTATAACTCTATCAAATTTTACATCTATTAATATCCTGTCATTGTCGGGAACGAAATTTTGATTTTTTACGCTGGTGTCTTCTTTTAAAACAGGCGAAGGGAATCGGGGCTCTCCTAATGTTGCTATTTTTGTATCAATAGAATTATAATCCATAATCAATCTCAATGGTTTTATTGTCCATTAAACTTGAAATCGCCTTTACCTAATATATCGTGGAGATGCAAAACACCTTCAATTTTTCCAATTGAATCAATTATTGGAAGAATAGTTATCTGGTGCTGTTCCATTATGTTAAGCGCATCGTACGCCGGAGAATCAGCGCTGACTGTTCGTGGATTTTTTGTCATGACATTTTCGAGTGTAAGTTCAAAAATATTCTTTTTCGTTGCGAGAATACGTCTTATATCACCATCCGTTATTATACCTGTAAGAATTTTGTCTTTCGTTATGACAAGAGTTGTCCCTATTCCGGAACGATTGATTTTATCTACAGCATCTTCCATACTTGTTTCCGCGAAAACTTTTGGCACGGCCTCTTCCGTTAACATGATATCTTTAACTTTGCTGGAAAGCCGCTGCCCCAGCATCCCGCCCGGATGGATTTTTTTGAAATCGCTGGGTTTAAAATGTTTTTTGTTGATGAGGACAACGGCAAGCGCATCTCCCATTGCAAGCATGGCAGTTGTGCTGGCAGTAGGGGCCAGGCCTAAAGGACAAGCTTCTTTTTTGACATGAACATCAATTACGATGTCGCTGTTTTTTGCCAGGGTTGAATGCATATTCCCTGTAAAAGCTATGACCTTGCACTCTATTTTGCGTATGCTTGGTAAAAGGATATTAAGCTCATCGGTTTCACCGCTGTAAGAAAGAGCAAAAAATATATCATCCCGACATACTATGCCAAGATCTCCGTGCATGGCTTCAACCGGATGCAGGAATATGGATCTTGTTCCGGTACTGTTCAGAGTAGCTACGATCTTTCTGCCCACTATTCCTGATTTGCCGATACCACTTACTATTATACGACCTTCGGAATTGAAGATAAGTTCCACCATTTTGGAAAAATTGTCGTCAATCCGGTCTATCAATCCAAGTATGCCTTCTGCTTCTATTTTAAGAACTTCAATTGCTTCTTTAATTATCATATATATTATTTCCTTAGGGTTCGCACAAAAATAA
>DAOURZ010000435.1 GCA_030627475.1 Deltaproteobacteria bacterium
TATTTTTTTAAATGTTTTGTTTTCCTGCTGCGAATAGAGTATTTCAAGGCACTGAATTATCGGAAGACCCGCGTCAATCATAGTGGAAAACTGCCTGCAAAAAATTATTACATCAGATTGTTGAACTTTAGGTTGCAAAAAGGCAATGTTCTCAAACAAATCTTTTGGTTTTTGCTTGATCTTGATTGGAGTTATGTTGAGTCTGGCGAGATTGGTTTTTACAGTCTCTTCATTGGGAGCATCCATCTCTCCTTTTTTAATCTCATTTTTCCTGTTTTTCCCTTTCCACTGAAAAACCGGCATAATCAACCTCTCCTTAGTTTTATTAGTTTTAATGGTTCACGGTTCACGGTTTTTTAAATGAACCATGCAACGACTTTTCAGGACAGTTTGCTGTATTTCGTCCACATTCCTAATTGTGAGCCGGTAATCAGAGTAAACGCATTTCAATTTTTATTCATCCGGATTTAAGGTGTAAAAGGTGCCTCTTGGCATATCTTTTTTTATGATTAATCCCTTTTCAATAAGAGCGTCAAGATGGTTGTATATTTTTTCAAGGTTACTATTCAAAATTTTTGAAATATCTTCAGCCGTACATGGCCTTCTTTTTATGATGGATAAAAGATAATTGCGGTCATCTTTTTTGAGAACACCATCATTGGGACTTGAGTCAGGAATTTGTATTATATCTGCCCCATTCAGACATGATGCCGCTTCCAATAAATCCTTTTTGGAAACTGGTTTAATCCAGGTTTCAGTTCCAGGTCTGTCAAGTGTATTTAATTGAATTTTATCAGGATAAATCAGGCTTAAAGTCTTTTTTAGTCTATTAAGCTCATCTTTGTTATCATTTATGCCAGGCACGAGAAAGACTTCCATCCATAGTTGTTTTGCAAATTCTTTTCTTAAAGAAATCAGACCTTTAATTATTTCAGGAAGGGCTATCCCGGGATGTGGTCTGTTAATTTTTTTGAAGTTTTTTTCTGAAGCAGCATCAAGAGACGCCACTATTAGATCAACACCGCTGATCCGTTTTCTGATGTCCGGCTGAAAAAAAAGTGTGCTGTTTGTAAGCAGGGCGATCTTGTATTTTGGATAATCTTTATTTAAAAAATTTATAATTTCTTTAATTCCGATGTGAAGTGTAGGCTCGCCGGAACCTGAAAAGGTTATAAAATCCAGTTTTGGATTGCTGGCTAAAAAGTCTTTCAGTTCTTCCTGCAACAGTTTTATCGGTATATATTCTTTGCATTTCATGGTAAGATTTGTAGTTTTTCCACACTCACAATAAACGCAATTGAGCGTACATGTTTTGTGAGGCATAAGATCAATGCCCAGAGATAAACCAAGCCGTCGTGATGGAACAGGTCCGAAAATATATTTGTAATCAGGATGTTTTTTATAAGTCATTTTTTGTAACTATTCAGGTTGTCTATGTTCACGGTTCACAATTTTTTCAACGAATAATGCAATGACCGAAGCATTTTAACCATTAATTGTAAACCATAAACTGTTGGCGTATATTTAATTTGTTACTATATTATACTATAAATTAAATAACAATAGCTCTGACCTGCAATAATGAAAATCATGTTTTTTTGATATCCTTCATTTTCCGGTTTACACTTTTTTGATGTTGGTTAGAAACGGGGACAAATTAATTTCCACAAGCAGACGCACAGATTCAGGTCAGATTTGTTCGATCCCGGATCACAAAAGTTGAAGGAA
>DAOURZ010000411.1 GCA_030627475.1 Deltaproteobacteria bacterium
AAAGGTAAAGATAGTCAGCAAAACCAGACAAAACGAGAATATCTAAATGAATGGATAAAGGCAGTTAATGAACAAGGCGGCTTTGGCAAATGGCATTGGGATGTTTCTTTTGAACCATCGGATATTGAGAGTAAGGTTAAGAAATGTATAAAGAATACGCTTTCGTCATTCGTGGCTGCGGCGGGAAGAAACTTGGTGTCACATCTTGGAAGAAACTTGGGTGTTACATCTTGATTAACGCACTTATTCTATCATATTCCTTTTTTAAAGGTTTTATCGACACAAAGTTTTTCTTGATTACCAAGCAACCTCCGCCAATTTGATTAGCCGTTCCGACTTGAAGCGGTTAAAGCAGGCAGTCTCTACAAAGCAGTGCAGATTTGGAAATACTTCCCTGTGTTACTTTGTAAACATCTGTTTTTTTGCTATGTGCGGCCAGAATATATGATATGTAACTCATTGAAATTATTGAGCCGTACTGTTTTGCAGGGACCACCAAAAGTAGCGGCGGTTGCTTGGTAATCAGCAATTCCCGCTCATACCTAAAACCAGCATGAACAACGGGTTTTAAAATTGAGTTTTCGTGCAGTTTTTTTACCAAAATGACGTGACACCTAAATCATATCAAATTTGAGCGGGAATTGCTGCTTGGTAATCATAAAGTTTTTTTTAAATAGAAACTGCGTAAACTGATGTCAACTAATGTGTTAATCAAGATGTGACACCAAGGCTCTTGACACCAAGGCTCCAACAATAATGAAAATAATTTTTCCCGGACCTATCGCACAAAAGAATCAGCAGACCTGTTTTTAATCCTCATGATTCATCTGCTCAAAGACGGCGGCAGGGCGGCAATTGTACTGCCGGACGGCTCACTCACCGGAGATGGAGTTAAAGAGCGTATCAGAAAAAAATTGCTGGAAGACTGCAATCTGCATACAATTATCAGATTGCCCAACTCGGTATTTCAGCCGTATGCTTCAGTAGCGACCAATCTTCTGTTTTTCACCAAAGGAGAAAAAACAAAAACCGTCTGGTACTACGAGCATAAACTTCCCCAAGACTACAAAGCCTATTCCAAAACCAAGCCGATTAGGCTGACGGAATTTGACGGTTTAAAAAAATGGTGGCCAAAGCGAAAGGAAAATGAGCAGGCATGGAAGGTGGACATTGGCGCCATTAAAAAGAGTGGGTACAACCTGGATATTAAAAACCCGCACCAGCCTGAACCCGAAAAACAGTACAGCAGTGGAGAACTGCTGGGTATGCTGCATCAGTCCTTTGCCAAAAATGATGAACTGCTTGCTCAGCTTAAAGAGGCATTAAGCTAATGACCGGAATTACGAAAACTACTGAATACAAAAAGTTTATCAGAGAGATAAAGTCTCGGATACAAACATCTCAAATAAAGGCGGCAGTCAAAGTAAATGTCGAGCTTTTAAGGCTTTATTGGGATATAGCTCAGTTGATTGTCGGAAAGCAAAAGCAATCTGCCTGGGGAGATGGGCTGATTGCTGCAGTAAGCAAAGATTTGACACGAGAATTCCCGGGCATGAAAGGCTTTTCTCCCACAAATTTGAAATATATGCGCAACTGGTATCTCTTCTATGTCAATGAAAATTCCTCACAACTTGTTGGAAAAATCGAAACGCATACAAATCGTCCACAAGTTGTGGACGATTTGCGAAAAAATGATTTTTCACCTGTAATATCCACTATTTTTCAGATTCCATGGGGGCATAATAGAGAGATTATCACCAATCGAATATAAAAAAATAAGGAGGGTCAATCTTACCGATAATGAAGTTAGGCGATATGAGTTAAAAAATAAGGCTACCAACATA